>NZ_LZJJ01000026.1:0-22929 GCF_001667625.1 Mycobacterium sp. E1715 | reverse complement strand
ATCCCGGTGATGATGAACAGCGCGTACGCGCGAATGGGCAGGGGCCCGAGGTGCCAGACACCCTGCGGCGGGCTGGGCATCTGGGGCGCGGTGGCGCTCGGCTGTGTGGGCGGGTGGATCGGGTGCCGGCGGCACGGCATTCCGCTGCCCGCCTTCGCCGACGCGGTGGCCCCGGGACTCGTCCTGGCGCAGGCCATCGGCCGGCTGGGCAACTATTTCAACCAGGAGCTCTACGGCCGCGAAACCACCCTGCCGTGGGGTCTGGAGATCTTCTACCGCCGCGACCCATCGGGATACGTCGACCCGCATTCGCTGGACGGTGTCTCGACGGGTCAGGTGGCACTCGTCGTGCAGCCGACCTTTCTGTACGAATTGATTTGGAACGTCCTGGTTTTCGCCATCTTGATCTACGCGGACCGGCGATTCGCGCTGGGCCACGGGCGACTGTTCGCGCTGTATGTGGCCAGCTACTGCATCGGGCGGTTCGGCGTCGAGCTGCTCCGCGACGACACCGCCACCCATATCGCGGGCATCCGGATCAATTCGTTCACATCGACTTTCGTGTTCATCGGGGCCGTGGTGTACATCATGGTGGCGCCGAAGGGACGGGAGGCCCCCGAGAGCCTGCGCGGCAAGGAGGCCGAGGAATCGGTGGCAGAGGAGCCGGCGGACGAGCTTGCGACCGTCGCCGCCGGGTCGTCGACGGCGGCGGGCGCGGCGGGCACCGAATCCGCCGACGCCGCGGAAACGGACAAGGACGACGCAGCCGACGAGGCCGACGAGCCGGAAACCGCGGAGGCCGAGACGGTCAGTGCCGAGGCGGCGGAGCCCGGGGAAGCCGAAGCCGAAGAGTCCGAGGCTGAAACCGAAGAGGTCGACGAAGAAGAGCCCCAAGCCGAAGAGGCCGAAGAGGCCGACGAAGAAGAACCCGAAGAGGCGGAAGAGCCCGAAGCCGAAGACGCCGAAGCCGAAGAGGCCGAAGCCGAAGACGCCGAAGAGGCGGAAGAGCCCGAAGCCGAAGAGCCCGAAGCCGAAGAGCCCGAAGCCGAGGAACCCGAAGCCGCCGAACCCGAGCCAAAGCCGGCACAGGACTCGGCCGAACCGGCCTCGGCCGCCGAGCCGTACACGACGCCACGCAGCCGCTGGAGGCTGCGAAGGAATCGGCCGTCGAACCGCTAGCGGCCGGCTCGGTCTGGCATGCTGAGAACGTGACGCAACCGCATTCCGCCGGCCAAGCGGTGGAACGGCGTCACGGCCCGGGCCGTTACGTCGCCGCCGGCACCGCCGCACTGCTCGGCGGCGCGTTGGGCTACGTCGGGCTGGTCGACCCGCACAACACGAATTCGTTGTATCCGCAATGCCCCTTCAAGTGGCTCACCGGGTGGAACTGCCCGTTCTGCGGGGGCCTGCGGATGACCCACGACCTGTTGCACGGCCACCTGGCCGCCGCCGTCAACGACAATGTTTTCCTGCTGGTCGGCATCCCGATGCTGGCCGGATGGTTACTGGTTCGCCGTGGCCGCGGCAAAGCCGCGCTGTCGACGGCGGCCTGGCTGACCATGGTGCTGGCCGTCATCGCGTGGACGGTGGTGCGTAACCTGCCCGGCTTCCCGCTGTTTCCGGCGATTCAGAGTGGGTAGCCGCTCGCGGCGCGACAACCCGTTAAGTCGGACCGTGGGGGGCCCACGCGACTATGCTGGGTCGGCGTGAGTAGACGCGGAAAGATCGTCTGCACCCTTGGCCCTGCGACAAATTCGGACGAGCTGATTCTGGCGCTGGTCGAGGCGGGAATGGACGTCGCCCGCTTGAACTTCAGCCACGGCGACTACTCCGACCACAAGGCCGCCTACGAGCGGGTGCGGGCCGCTTCCGACACCACCGGCCGCGCGGTCGGTGTGCTCGCCGACCTCCAGGGGCCGAAGATCCGGCTGGGCCGTTTCGCCACCGGGTCCACGTATTGGGCCGACGGCGAAACCGTGTGCATCACCGTCGCGGACTGCGAGGGCACCCACGACCGCGTGTCGACCACCTACAAGAGGCTGGCGGCGGACGCCGCGGTCGGTGACCGGGTGCTGGTCGACGACGGCAACATCGGACTGGTCGTTGCAGGCATCGATGGCGACGACGTGATCTGCACCGTCACCGAGGGTGGCCCGGTCAGCAACAACAAGGGCATGTCACTGCCGGGGATGAATGTGACCGCTCCGGCCTTGTCGGAGAAGGACATCGAGGATCTCACGTTCGCATTGGATCTCGGTGTGGACCTTGTCGCTCTGTCCTTCGTGCGCTCGCCGTCCGACGTCGAGCTGGTGCACGAGGTGATGGACCGGGTCGGGCGGCGGGTGCCGGTGATCGCCAAGCTGGAAAAGCCGGAAGCCGTCGACAATCTGGAAGCGATCGTGCTGGCCTTCGACGCCATCATGGTGGCCCGCGGTGACCTCGGCGTCGAGCTGCCGCTGGAAGAGGTGCCGCTGGTGCAGAAGCGGGCCATCCAGATGGCCCGGGAGAACGCCAAACCCGTCATCGTGGCGACCCAGATGCTCGACTCCATGATCGAGAACTCCCGGCCGACGCGCGCCGAGGCCTCCGACGTCGCCAACGCCGTGCTCGACGGCGCCGACGCGGTGATGCTGTCTGGCGAGACGTCGGTGGGAAAGTACCCGCTGGCGGCCGTGCGGACCATGGCGCGGATCATCTGCGCCGTCGAGGACAACTCCACCGCCGCCCCGCCGCTGACGCACGTGCCGCGCACCAAGCGCGGGGTGATCTCCTACGCCGCCCGCGACATCGGCGAGCGCCTGGACGCCAAGGCGCTGGTTGCCTTCACCCAGTCCGGCGACACCGTCAAGCGGCTGGCGCGCCTGCACACCCCGCTGCCGCTGCTTGCGTTCACGGCGTGGCCCGAGGTCCGCAGCCAACTCGCCATGACCTGGGGCACCGAGACGTTCATCGTCCCGATGATGACGTCCACCGACGGCATGATCCGTCAGGTCGACAAGTCGCTGCTGGAACTGGGTCGCTACAAGCGCGGTGACCTGGTGGTGATCGTGGCCGGCGCGCCACCTGGCACAGTAGGGTCGACAAACCTCATCCATGTGCACCGCATCGGGGAGGACGACGTCTAGCCCGACGACGATGCGGTCCGCCTAGCGGACTGAGGAGGAGTCGGGCAATGAAGCCAGCCCGACGACGATGCGGTCCGCCTAGCGGACTGAGGAAAAGCCGGGCGATGAAGCTAGCCCGTCCGGGCGGGCCATCGAGCCAAGGAGAGGCCGCGATCAGCACCGATTCCGATTTCAAGGAACTGCTTGCGACCCTCGACCTCACCCGGGTCGCCGACGACCGTTTCGTCGGGTCTCATCCCACCAAGAACCCGATGCGCACGTTCGGGGGCCAGCTGATGGCCCAGTCGTTCGTCGCGAGCAGCCGCACCCTGGTCCGGGGGGACCTGCCGCCCAGCGCGCTGTCCGTGCACTTCGTCAACGGGGGCGACACCGCCAAGGACATCGAATTCCACGTCACGCGGCTGCGCGACGAGCGGCGCTTCGCCAATCGGCGCGTGGACGCCGTGCAGGACGGCGTGCTGCTGTCCTCCGCGATGATCTCCTACATGTCCGGCGGCCCGGGCCTCGAGCACGGTCTGGACCCGCCGCAGGTCGGCGAGCCCGAAACGCAGCCGCCGATCAGCGAGCTGCTGCGCGGCTACGAGGAAACCGTTCCGCACTTCGTCAACGCCCTGCAGCCGATCGAGTGGCGCTACACCAACGACCCGGCGTGGGTGATGCGGCAGAAGGGCGATCGGCTGCCGCACAACCGGGTCTGGATGAAGGCCGGCGGCAAACTGCCGGACGACCCGGTCCTGCACACCGCGACCATGGTGTACTCCTCGGACACCACGGTGCTGGACTCGGTGATCACCAGGCATGGGCTGTCCTGGGGGTTCGACCGTATCTTCGCCGCCTCCGCCAACCATTCGGTGTGGTTTCACCGGCAGGTCAACTTCGACGACTGGGTGTTGTATGCGACATCGTCGCCGGTGGCCGCGGATTCGCGCGGGCTCGGCACCGGCCATTTCTTCGACCGCTCCGGGCAGCTGCTCGCCACGGTGGTGCAAGAAGGGGTGCTGAAATACTTTCCGCCCACCCGCCGATAGACCGGGTGAATACCCGCAGGACATCGCCATGATTTGGGCCCGTCAGGGCCCGGACCGGGCGTAAGTTCATAGCAGCCGGGTATTCGGTGCAGTGGCGGCAGACAGCCGCCCAGCTGGAATGACAGCGCATCGGGAGGTGAGTGTGAGCGGGCCGTTGGTCGACGCCTCAGCGAAGGCTCGCGGGCGGGAACGCGTGGTCGTCTCGGTCGATTCGCGGGCCGCCCGGCTGATCGGGGCCCTGGCGCTGTTGAGTGCCACCTGCTGGTTGGCCGAGATCCTCGTTCGCCACCATCACCAGCCCGCGTGGCACTACACGGATCGGCTGGCCTGGTCGCTGACGGTGCTGGTGGCGGTGGCGTGGATCGCGCGCGGCATCTTCCTGGGCCGTCCCGTGACGGCCCTGCACGCCGCCGCGGCCGCCGGGTTCGTGCTGGCCGGCCTGGGGCTGCACGTGCTGTCCTTCGATCTGCTCGGCGACCTGGTGATCGCCGGTTCCGGCGTGATCCTGATGTGGCCGACGGCGTCGCACCCGCGTCCCGGGGATCTGCCCCGGATCTGGGGGTTGATCCAGGCCACCAAAGACGACCCGCTGGCGCCGTTTGCGATGCAGACCGGCAAGAGCTACCACTTCACCGCCGACGGGGGCGCGGCGCTGGCCTACCGGACGCGCCTGGGCATCGCGGTGGTCGGCGGCGACCCGATCGGCGACGAGTCTCGATTCCCCGAACTGGTCGCCGACTTCGCCGCCATGTGCCACGCCCACGGATGGCGGATCGCGGTCGTGGGTTGCAGCGAGCGGAGGCTGGGATTGTGGAGCGACGCCGCGCTGCTCGGACAGTCGTTGCGCGCCGTGCCGATCGGTCGCGACGTGGTCGTCGACGTAGCCACTTTCGACATGGTGGGCCGCAAGTTCCGCAACCTGCGCCAGGCGGTGAAGCGCTCGCACAACTGCGGCATCACCACCGAGATCGTCTCTGAACAGGAGCTCACCAGTGAGCAACTGGCCGAGCTGACCGAGGTGGTGCGGGCGTCGAGCAAGGCGGCACACACCGAACGCGGGTTCCACATGAACCTCGACGGCGTGCTGGAGGGACGCTTCCCCGGCATCCAGCTGATCCTCGCCCGGGACGCCTCGGGCACCGTGCAGGGCTTCCACCGGTATGCGACGGCCGGCGGCGGCAGCGACATCACCCTCGACGTGCCGTGGCGCAGGCGCGGGGCCCCCAACGGCATCGACGAGCGGCTCAGCATCGACATGATCATGGCCGGCAAAGAGATTGGCGCACAACGGCTTTCTCTTGCCTTCGCGGCGTTCCCGGAGATCTTCGACGAGAAGAACCGCAGCCGCGCCCAGCGCGTTTTCTATCGGCTGATCCACGTCCTCGACCCATTGATCGCGCTGGAGTCGCTCTACCGGTACGTGCGTAAGTTCCACGCGCTCGACGCCCGGCGCTACGCCCTGGTGTCGATGACCCAGATCGTCACGCTGTTGATCGTCTTACTGTCGCTGGAGTTCATGCCGCGCCGGCGACATCTCTGAGGGCGTCCACGCGCAGTTCGCCACACCCGATGCCGTCGGGTAGGTGGTGGGTGGCCACCACCACGGTGCGGCCGGCGGCCACCAGCTCAGAATCCGGTCCGAGCAGGTCACGCAGGATCGATTGGGCGTCGGCCGCGTCCAGGTGCTCGGTGGGCTCGTCGAGCAACAGAATCCGGGCGGGTGAGAGCACGGCGCGCGCCAGCAGCAGCCGCCTGCGCTGACCGCCCGAAAGCGCCTGCGCCCCACCGGTCAGCACCGTCGACAGGCCGTCGGGCAGACCCGCGAGCCACGCGCCAAGCCCGACCGCATCCAGGGCGGCCGCCAGTTCGTCGTCCCGGCAGTCGCCCCGGGCGACCAGCAGGTTGTCTCGGACGGTGGTGGCGAACACGTGCGCGTCCTCAGCGAAAAAGCCGACCGCGCGCCGTAATTCCCCTTCCTCGAACTCTAAGAGGTCGGTGCCGCCGAGCGTCACCCGTCCCTGCAGCGGGGGGAGCAGCCCGGCGAGCGTCATCAACAGCGTGGTCTTGCCGGAGCCGCTGGCGCCGGTAACGGCCAGCCGGGCACCCGGGGGCAGGTCGAGTGTGATGCGGTTCGAGCGGGTGGCCTCGGTGTGGCCGGAGTGAATGTCGGCCGACAATACTGCGGTCGGCTCGGGCGGGGCCGCCGCCGTGGGGTTTTCGGGTTGCGCGTGATCGGTCGCCGTCAGGTCGAGCAGCCGGCGCGCGGCGATGCGCGACCGCGTCAGCTGGACCGCGGCGGCCGGCAACGGTGTCATCGCCTCGAAGGCGGAGAGCGGCAACAACATCAGGACGGCCAGGGTGGTGGGCGCGACCGACGGCGCCAACCCGATGCCGGCCACCACGGCGCCGAGCACGCTGACCCCGATCGCGGCGGTGGGCACGGCCTCGGCGAAGGCGGCCGGCCTGGCCGCGGCATCGAGCGCGGCGCCCCACGCCCGTTGACGGCGTTGGGATTCGGCGATGACGCGGGGGAGCACGCCGGCCACGCGAAGCTCGGGCGCGTGCTCGAGGGCGACCATCGCCGAGGTGTCCCGCTCGGAATGATGCTGCCGGGCAACGCTTTCCTGCCGGGCCGCGGCCCTGGCCGCAAACCGCGGCGCGACGAAGCCGGTAAGCAGCAGGCAGATCGCCAGGACCGCCCCCGCCTGCGGCGAGATGGCCGCCACCACGGCGGTCGCCGCCAGCCCCAGCACTGCGGCGACCCCGATCGGCACCACGGCACGCACCAGCACGTTGGCCAGTTCGTCGACGTCGGAGCCCACGCGTGCCACCAGCTCGCCGCTGTGCAGTCGGACCGCGGCCGCCGCGGGCCCGCGGGCCAGCCGATCGTAGATCCGCGCCCGGGCGGTGCCGGCGGCCCGCAGCGCGGCGTCGTGGGTGACCAAACGCTCGCAGTAGTGCAACACGGCCCGCGAGATGGCGAACGCGCGCACCGCGACGGCCGCGACCGAGAGGTCCAGCACCGGCGGCATCTGCCAGGCCCGCGTGATCAGCCAGGCCGAGACACCGGCCAGCGCCAGCGCGCTGCCCAGCGACAGCACGCCCAGCGCGATCGCCGCCACGATGCGGGCGAGCCTCGGGCGCAGCAGCGGCGCGGCCGCCCGGAGCGGATCAGACTGCGGCATAACGCGCCCCACTGTCGGCGGCCACCTCCACCACCCGGTCACCGATGGCCAGCACCGGCTCGCGGTGCCCGACGACCACGACGGTCGCACCGGCGCGGGCACGCTCCACGATGGCCCGCAGCACGCGTCGCTCGGCGCGGGCGTCCAGGTGCGCGGTGGGCTCGTCGAGCAACAGCACCGGCGCGGCCGACCCGAGCGCCCGGGCGAGGCCGAGCCGTTGCCGCTGCCCCAGCGAAAGGCCGACGCCGCCGCGGCCCAGCACGGTACCCAGCCCCTCCGGCAGGTCGGCCAACACCGCATCGAAACCCGAAGCCGCGCAGGCCGTCTCCAGGTCGTCCAGCTCGCCGAACAGCATCAGATTGTCCCGCACCGTGCCCGGGACGAGCGCCGGGCGTTGCGGCAGCCAGGACAACTGCCGCCACCATGCGGCCGGCTCCAGGTCGGCGACGTCGATGCCGGCCACCGTCACGCGGCCCGACGTCGGTGCGGTGATCCCGGTGATCGCCTGCAGCGCCGTGCTTTTGCCGGCGCCGTTGCGTCCGGTCAGTACCGTCACCGCGCCCGGCTCGATGAGCGCGGTGAGGTCGCGCGGCGCCTGACCGTCGCGCCCCGCGACGCTGAGCCCGTCGAGTCGGATCCCCGCCCCGCGGGCGGTGACGGTCCGATCCCCGGTCCGCGGGGGAGTCGGCTCGCCGATGAGGGCGAAGGCCTTGTCGGCGGCGGTCCTGCCGTCTTGGGCGGCATGGAATTCGACACCGATTCGGCGCAGCGGCCAGTAGACGTCGGGCGCCAGCAACAGCACCGTGAGGCCGGTCGCCAACGTCATCTCACCGAACACCAGCCGCAGTCCGATCCCCACCGCGATCAGCGCCACGCCCAGTGTCGCCAGCAATTCCAGCACCAGTGCCGACAAGAAGGCGATCCGGAGCGTGGCCATGGCCGAGCGGCGATGCGCCGCAGCGAGTTCGGCGATGCGCCGTTCGGGTCCGCGGGCGCGGCCCAGCGCCCGCAGCGTGGGGATGCCGGCGATGAGATCGAGCAGCCGCCCCTGCAGCGTCGTCATGGCGGCCAGGGCGGCCGCCGACCGGTCGGCGGTGGCCAGGCCGATCAGCACCATGAATACGGGTATGAGCGGCAAGGTGATCGCCACGATCGCCGCCGATTTCAGGTCGTACAGCGCGACGACGGCGACGGTCGCCGGGGTCAGGATCCCGGCGAGCACGAGTGTGGGCAGATATCCGGTGAAGTAGGGACGCAGGCCGTCGAGACCCCGCGTGACCACCACGGCGGCGGCGTCCCGTTGGGCGGCGAGTTCACCGGGCTGCCGGGCGGTCACCGCCGTCAGCACCTGACCGGACAGGTCGGCGATGACCGCGCTGGCGCCGCGCTGGCCCAACCGGGCCTGCAGCCACTGTGCCAGCGTGCGAAGCGTCCACAGCAGCACGAGAATCGACAGCGGTCCCATCCAGGCGTGCAGGCCGCGCGCCGAGTGATCGCCGACGGCGCGGGCGACGACGTTCGCCAGCACGATCGCCGAGCCGATCGCGCACCCGGAGATCACCACGCCGCAGCAGATGGTCGCGGTCAGGTAGCGGCGCAGCGCGATCGATGCCCGCCACAGTCGCGGGTCCAACGGGCCCCGCGCTCTCGAACCGGGTGGCGAGTCGGTCGCGCTCAGGACACCCGCCTCGCCAGGCCGATGGACGGCGGGATCCGATCCGCCGAGATTCGTTGCCGGAACACCCAATACGTCCACGCCTGGTACACCACCGTCAGCGGAGCCATGAAGGCCGTCACCCACGTCATGACCTTGAGGGTGTAGGGCGTCGACGAGGCGTTGTAGATGGTCAGGCTCCACTGCTTGTTCAGGGTCGAGGGCACCAGGTTCGGGTAGAGCGCGCCGAACAGCAGGATCACCACCGACAGGATGACCGTCGCGGTGCAGGCGAACGCCCAGCCGTCGGACAGGCGCCGCCAAACCAGCAGCACCGCCGCCAGCTGCGCCACCACCGCCATCGCGAGCACCAGCCAGGTCCAGTTCTTGCCATGGGCGAGTTGCGTCCAGATCCCAAACGCCGCAACCAGTCCGGTCACCGGAAGCGACAACCACACCGCCAGCCGGTGGGCGTCGTCGCGGATGGCGCCGGAAGTCTTCAGTGAGATGAACACCGCGCCGTAGAACAGGAACAGCCCGGCGGTGGCCAAGCCGCCCAGCAGCGTATAGGCGTTCAGCACGTCCGTGATCGACAGGTGGACCTGGCCGTCGGCGTCCACCGGCAGGCCGCGGACCAGGATGGCGAAGGCCACCCCCCACAGGATCGCCGGCAGCCAGGACCCGGCCGCGATGCCGAAATCGGCCCAGCCCCGCCACCTCGTGTCGTCGATCTTGCCGCGCCATTCGATCGCCACGGCCCGCAAAATCATGCCGAACAGGATGGCCAGCAGCGGCAGGTACAGCGTCGAGAACACCGTGGCGTACCAGCCCGGGAAGGCGGCGAACATCGCTGCGCCGCCGACGATCAGCCAGACCTCGTTGCCGTCCCAGATCGGGCCGATGGTGTTGAGCGCGGTGCGTCGGATCGGCTCGGGCTCACCGATGCCGACGCGCGCGAGCGGTTCCATCAGCATGCCCACGCCGAAGTCGAAGCCCTCCAGAACGAAGAAGCCGAGGAACAGCAATCCGATTATGCCGAACCACAATTGCTGCAGTCCCATCGGTCAGCTCCCTTCCTGAGTGCCTGGATCCAGGGCTAGTACGCGAACGAAAGCGGGGCCACCTCGTCGTCGCCGGGCGCCGGCGGGGGAGCCGGCTCGGCGTCGTGCTCCCGCGGCCCTTCGGTGATGTAGCGCTTGAGCAGGAAGAACCAGATGACCGCAAGCACCGCATAGACCAGGGTGAAGGTCACCAGCGACGTGATGACCATGCCGGGCACATGGTTGGACACGGCCTCGTGGACGGTGAACCGAACCTGTTGGTCGCCGGTCGGATTCGGGGCGACGATCCAGGGTTGCCGGCCCATTTCGGTGAACACCCACCCGGAGATGTTCGCCAGGAACGGCGTGGGAATCGTCAGCAGCGCCAGCCAGGAGAACCAGCGTTGGTTGGGCACCCGGCCGCCGCGGGTGAGCCACAGCGCCGCGAGCGCGAAGAGGATGGGCACCGCCAGGAAACCGATCATCGCGCGGAACGACCAGTAGGTGACGAACAGGTTGGGCCGGTAGTCATTCGGGCCGAATCGCTGTTCGAAGTCCTGCTGGATATTGCGGACGCCCTGCAACGTCACGCCGCTGGTCCGGCCCTCGGCGAGGAACGGCAGCACGTAGGGAACCTCGATCACCCGGGTGACGCTGTCGCAGTTGTTGTGCGTGCCGACGGTGAGGATCGAGAAGTCCGGGTCGGTTTCGGTGCCGCACAACGATTCCGCCGACGCCATCTTCATCGGTTGCTGAACGAACATCAGCTTGCCCTGGCGGTCGCCAGTGAAGAACAGGCCGACGGCGGCGAGCAGCACGACCCAGCAGCCCAGGATGACCGCGGGCCGAAACATGGTGCGCGCGTTCGATTCGGCGGCGGGGGTGGCGGTTTCCGGGCGGCGGGACCGGACCAGGAACCACGCGCCGACGGCCGCGACGAACGTCGCCGCGGTCAGCAACGAGCCGGTCACCGTGTGGGTAAACGCCCACCGCGCAGTGTTATTGCCCAGCAGCGCGGTGATGCTGTCCAGCTCGGCCCGGTGCGTGGCCGGGTTGTAGTGCGCGCCGACCGGATGTTGCATGAACGAGTTCGCCACGATGATGAAGAACGCGGACACGTTGACGCCGATCGCGACGATCCAGATGCAGGCCAGATGGACCAGTCTCGGCAGGCGGCCCCAGCCGAAGATCCACAACCCGATGAAGGTGGACTCGAAGAAGAACGCGAACAACCCCTCCATGGCCAGGGGCGCGCCGAAGATGTCGCCGACGAACCGCGAATACTCCGACCAGTTCATCCCGAATTGGAACTCCTGGACGATCCCCGTCGCCACGCCGATGGCGAAGTTGATCAGGAACAACTTGCCGAAGAACTTGGTGAGGCGGTACCACGCGACGTTGTCGGTGACCACCCACACCGTCTGCATGACAGCGAGCAGCGGCGCCAGGCCGATCGTGAGCGGCACGAAGATAAAGTGGTAGACGGTCGTGATACCGAACTGCCACCGTGAAATATCGACGACATTCATCTGTCATCTCCCGAAACAGCGGAGCCGTGGGCACGGCTACTACGAAGTGTAGTAGAAGGGTCAGGGCCGGCGCTAGCGAGAGCCGCCGTCATGAGGTCAGTGTCTTGGAAGCCTTGCGGATGCCGAAGGACGAGACGATCTCGAAGACGCCGATGACGACGAACCACACCCCGACCACGAGCGCCAGCGTGACAATCGATTCGAGCGGCGACGCCAGCACGACAATGCCCGCAAGCAGGCTGATCACCCCGATGAAGATCGACCATCCCCGCCCCGGAAGCAGCGGGTCCTGAATGGCCGAAACCGTCGTGCCGACGCCGCGGAAGATGAATCCGATGCCAATCCAGATGGCCAGCAACAGGATTGCGTAACCCTGACCGAAATGGCGAAAAGCCAACAGCGCCAAGATGAGTGACGCGGCGCCGCTGATGAAAAGCAGAATCCGGCTGCCCGCCGAGACGTGCAGGGTGAACGCGAAGAACACCTGGGCGGCGCCGCTGATCAACAGATAGATTCCGAAGGCGACCGCGGCGACCAGGATCGTCTTTCCCGGCCACGCCAACACCAACACGCCGAGCGCCAGCGACAGGATTCCCGATAACAGGGCCGATTTCCACAGATGCGGCAACAGACTTGGAGCAGGGGGAGGTCCGGGTGTGGTTTGCATGGCCGCAGTGTGACACAAACGCCGCCCCGGGTATAGGGCACTTCGGCTACACGTGGGCGGTGCGCGAATCCGCGGCCAGCAGGTCGCTGTTTTCCTCGCCGGATTCGCCGGCCGCCTTGCGCCCGATCAGATACCAGGTGCGCATGACGCCTTTGCCTTTGACGTCGATGTGGCCGCGCTCCTGCAAGACGAACTCATCCTTGAGACGCTCGTACATGGCTTCGGGCACCTGAATTCGGCCGACCGAGTCGGTGGTCTCCATCCGAGACGCGACGTTGACGGCGTCCCCCCACACGTCATAAAAGAAGCGGCGAGAACCCACGACGCCGGCGACCACGGGCCCGCACGCCATGCCCACCCGCAGCGGGACCTCGTTGCCGTGCGGATCCTTCAGTCCGGCGGCGGCATTGGCCATGTCGAGGGCGAAGTCCGCGAGCGCCTGCGCGTGATCGGGGCGGGCGCGCGGCACCCCGCTGACCACCATGTAGGAGTCCCCGCTGACTTTGATCTTCTCGAGCCCGTGCTTGTCCACCAGCGCGTCGAAGGCGCCGTAGAGGCGGTCGAGGAAGCGCACCAGGTCGGCCGGGGCCGTGGCACTGGCCCGTTCGGTGAATCCGACGATGTCGGCGAACAGGACGGAGGCAACGTCGTACTTGTCGGCGATGACGCTGCGGTCCGGCTCCTTGAGCCGCTCGGCGATGCTGGCCGGCAGCATGTTGGCCAGCAGCGCTTCGGAGCGCTCGTACTGGGCCTCCATCACGGCCTCGGCGCGGGCGGTGTCGCGCAGGGCGAACCATACCGTCACGACGACCATCACGACGCTCGAGATCGCGGTGATGACGAAACCGGCCGACTGGGCCCACGCGGGCTGCAAGCCGGTGTCGCGGGGGATCAGGAACTCGACGGCGATGATCAGGCCCGCGGCGACGGCCGCCAGTGCGGACGCCAAGACGATGTGCTCGATTCCCAGCAGGAGCACGACGATGCAGGCGCCGACCAGGAAGAAGAACTGAGCGCCCGACCCGGTGCCGACGTCGACGCAGCTGGCGAAGACCGACACGTAGGCCGCGCCCAAAAACGTGAGCGGGGCGACGAGTTCGCCGAAGCGCTGCAGCCACGGGACCATCGCGAAGACCATGGCGCCGAGGACGTTGATCGAGCTCACCTGCCACAGCCAGGATCCGCCCAGGATCTGCACCAGGACGAAGCTCACGCTCACCAGGACGGCCAGCCATGCGGTGATGGTCAAGATCCGGGCGCGGCGCGCGGCGCTGGCGACGTAGTGCTGGTTGCGGTCGCGGGTCTGCGCCCGCACCGCAGCCACGCAGTCCGGGCGTCTCGGCTCGCCAACTGACATCGGTGGGGCACCGCACTTCTTAGCCGCCACGTTCAAACTGTAACCCGCTGAGCTCGGGTTTGTCGGCCCGTCGGCCGGCGAATTGGGGCTCCGGCGCCGCACCGGGTGCCGACCGATGGGTGGCGTCAGCATGACCGGAAAAAAATTGTAAAAAGAATTTTCCGGCTGGAGGGTTTTACAAAATTTTCTGGCGTGTTATTAAACATATGTCGGGCTGTGATGTGGGTCATATGTTCCTCTAATGCGGGGGTGCGGGATGGCAAGTCTGCGCAGCAGGATTGGGATCGCGCTAATGCTTGCGTGCACCGCTGCGGCAACTCCCGCATGCGGGGTGGGGTGCGGCGGCGCGGCCTCGCTGTTGCGGGTGGCCACCGACTCCATGCAGAATGATCCGATGCAGGTCAACGTGGTGCACTCCGAGGAACAGGTGTGCATCAGCCGCTAACGCGGCGGCCACTCCGTACCGGCGCCCGGCTCGCCCGAGGTCGCTGAGCGGCGCCCACGCGAGGGGTCGATGGGGGCCGTTGTTAATTATGTTTCGGCGGGGTGAGCCGCCGGTTAGCGAAAAAAATATGAATTCAACATGAGCCCCCGCGCCGCCGTTGAACGCAATGTCCACACTAAATTGTGCGCGGTATTCAATTCGGCCTTATTCCATACCTTTGGCACGCATTTCGCGCGTTTCCCAAGCCGGAGGCTTGCTACCCGCCGCGGAGGCGCAACATCGGTATCGGAGAAGCCCACATCGGCCCCGAGCGGTTTGCCACGAGGCGCGGATGGCGGGGGCGGGATCACGCCGAGGGGATCGGTGTGGGGCCCCCCGCCGTCGGTGCGCGCCCGGGGAATCGTCGGTCGCCAGTCCCTGCGGTTCGTGGTGCCCTCGGTGGGATTCGAACCCACACTGGACGGGTTTTGAGTCCGTTTCCTCTGCCAGTTGGGATACGAGGGCTTACCCGGCCTCATACGTTAGAGGCAGCCTCCCACCATAAAGGATTTGGTGCCGGGCCCCGTCTCACCGCCCCCGAGGTCGCTGGTTCGAGGCGTTCACGACACAATGTCCGTCATGACAGGCCCCACGACCGACACCGACGCCGCTGTGCCGCGCCGGGTCCTGATCGCCGAGGACGAAGCGCTCATCCGACTGGACCTCGCCGAGATGCTGCGAGAGGAGGGTTACGAGATCGTCGGGGAGGCCGGCGACGGCCAGGAAGCCGTCGAGTTGGCCGAGCGCCATCGGCCCGACCTGGTGATCATGGACGTCAAGATGCCGCGCCGCGACGGGATCGACGCGGCGTCGGAGATCGCCAGCAAGCGCATCGCCCCGATCGTGGTCCTGACCGCATTCAGCCAGCGGGACTTGGTCGAACGCGCCCGCGACGCCGGCGCGATGGCCTACCTGGTCAAGCCCTTCACGATCAGCGACCTGATTCCGGCCATCGAGCTGGCCGTGAGCCGCTTCGCCGAAATCAGTGAGCTGGAGCGCGAAGTGGCGACGCTGTCCGAGCGGCTGGAGACCCGCAAGCTCGTCGAGCGCGCCAAGGGGCTACTGCAGACCAAGCAGGGCATGACTGAGCCAGAGGCGTTCAAGTGGATTCAGCGCGCCGCGATGGACCGGCGGACCACCATGAAGCGGGTCGCCGAAGTCGTCCTGGAAACGCTGGACACCGACGACGAGTAGCGCCCGGCCGTCGAGCGTGCGCTCAGGGCGACGACATGCCGAATGAGGCCGCCGCCGTTGCACATTCGCCGTCGATGCGCCGTCAGCGCGCGACGATCACCGAGGAGCCGTGGCCGAACAGGCCCTGGTTCGCGGTGATGCCCACCGTCGCGTTCTCCACCTGCCGGCCGGTCGCCTGACCGCGCAGCTGCCAAGTCAGCTCGCAGACCTGGGCGATGGCCTGCGCGGGGATGGCCTCGCCGAAGCAGGCCAGTCCGCCCGAGGGGTTGACCGGGACCTTGCCGCCGATCGTCGTGGCGCCGCTGCGCAACAGCGCCTCGGCCTCACCCTTGGGGCAGAGCCCGAGGTGCTCGTACCAGTCGAGCTCGAGCGCGGTGGACAGGTCGTAGACCTCGGCCAGGCTGACGTCCTCGGGCCCGATGCCCGCCTCAGCGTAGGCCGCATCGAGGATCTGATCCTTGAACACCCGGTCCGGCGCGGGCACGGCAGCGGTGGAATCCGTTGCGATGTCGGGCAATTCGGGTAGGTGTTGAGGGTAACGCGGGGTGACCGTGCTGACGGCGCGTACCGAAGGGACGCCGTCGAGCGAGCCGAGGTGCTTGCGGGCGAACTCGGCGCTGGCCACGATCAGGGCCGCTGCGCCGTCGGAGGTGGCGCAGATGTCGAGCTGCCGCAGCGGGTCGGCCACCACCGGGCTGGCGAACACGTCGTCGGCCGAAGCCTCCTTGCGGTAGCGGGCATTCGGGTTCTGCAGGCCGTGGCGGGAGTTCTTGACCTTCACTTGGGCGAAGTCCTCGGCCGTCGCGCCGTAGAGGTCCATCCGCCGGCGGGCCAGCAGCGCAAAGTACACCGGGTTCATCGCGCCGATCAGGTGGAACCGCTGCCAGTCCGGGTCGTTCTTGCGTTCCCCGCCGACCGGGGCGAACGCGCCCTTGGGCGTGGTGTCGGCGCCGATGACCAGCGCGACGTCGCAGAAGCCGGCCAGGATCTGGGCGCGCGCACTCTGCAGTGCCTGCGAGCCGCTGGCGCACGCGGCGTAGCTCGAGCTGACCGGGACACCGTTCCAGCCGAGCTTCTGGGCGAACGTCGACCCCGCGATGAAGCCCGGGTAACCGTTGCGGATCGTGTCCGCGCCGGCGACCAACTGGATCTGCCGCCAGTCCAGGCCGGCCTCGGCCAGCGCGGCCCTGGCGGCGACGACCCCGTATTCGGTGAAGTCGCGGCCCCACTTGCCCCAGGGGTGCATGCCGGCGCCCAGGATGTAGAGCGGTTCAGGGCTCATGAGGCGATCCTCCACGCGTGCACGATGCGCTGCACGCCGTCGTCGTCGGTGAACAGCGGCATCGTGGTCAGCTCCATCTCCATGCCGACCTTCAAATCGGCGGCCAGCGTGCCCTCGACCACCTTGCCCAGCACGATCAGCCCTTCCTCAGCCAGCTCCACGGCGGCAATGGCGAAGGGCTCGAAGGGATCCGGGGCGGGGTAGGGCGGCGGCGGCGGATACCGGTTCTCCGTGTAGCTCCACAACTTGCCCCGCGTCGACAACGCGACGGCCTCCAGCGTGTCGCTGGCGCAGCAGGGGTTGGGGCAGTTGTTCTCCCGGGGCGGGAAGACGTAGGTGCCGCACTCCGGGCATTTGGCGCCGATCAGGTGCGGGTGGCCGCCTTCGTCGGTGGCGAACCATCCGTCGATCGCGGGTTCTTGGCTGGTGACCTCTGACACTCGGCCAGACTACCCAGGCCCAACACAAAACTGAAACGTGTTGCAGTTCTGCGGCAGCGCCTGGCTCGTCGGTCGGGGTGCCTAGAGTGATAGCCGTGCCCGCTCCGCCCGCTCAGAAGACCGAGGAACAAACCAAGCCGACACTGATGTTGCTCGACGGCAATTCGCTGGCGTTTCGGGCGTTCTACGCGCTGCCCGCCGAGAACTTCAAGACCCGCGGCGGCCTGACCACCAACGCGGTCTACGGCTTCACGGCGATGCTGATCAACCTGCTGCGCGACGAGGCCCCCACGCACGTCGCCGCGGCGTTCGACGTGTCCCGTCAGACGTTCCGCTCCGAGCGGTACCCCGAATACAAGGCGAACCGCTCGTCGACGCCCGACGAGTTTCACGGCCAGATCGACATCACCAAGGAAGTGCTGAACGCGCTGGGCATCACCGTGCTGGCCGAGCCCGGGTTCGAGGCCGACGACCTGATCGCGACGCTGGCCACCCAGGCCGAGAACGAGGGCTTCCGCGTCCTGGTGGTCACCGGCGACCGGGACTCCCTGCAGCTGGTCAGCGACGACGTGACCGTGCTCTACCCGCGCAAGGGCGTCAGCGAGCTCACCCGGTTCACGCCGGAGGCGGTCGTCGAAAAATACGGGTTGACCCCCACGCAATACCCGGACTTCGCGGCCCTGCGTGGCGATCCCAGCGACAACCTGCCCGGCATCCCGGGCGTGGGGGAGAAGACCGCGTCCAAGTGGATCGCCGAATATGGCTCGCTGCAGGGGCTGGTGGACAACGTCGAATCGGTGCGCGGCAAGGTCGGCGACGCGCTGCGGGCCAACCTCGCCGGCGTGATCCGCAACCGCGAGCTCACCGACCTGGTCAAGGACGTGCCGCTGGCGCAGACCCCGGACACGCTGCGCATGCTGCCGTGGGATCGCGACCAGATTCACCGCCTGTTCGACGACTTGGAGTTCCGGGTCTTGCGCGACCGGCTGTTCGACACGCTGGCCGCCGTCGAGCCCGAGGTCGACGCGGGATTCGACGTGCGCGGCGGGGCGCTGCAGCCCGGCGAGCTGGCCGTGTGGCTGGCCGAGCACAGCTCGGGCAAGCGGTTCGGCCTGGCGGTCGTCGGCACCCACTTGGCCTACGACGCCGACGCCACCGCGCTGGCCATCGTGTCCGCCGATGGCGAGGGCCGCTACATCGACACCTCCGCCCTGGATCCCGACGACGAGGCGGCGCTGGCGTCCTGGCTGGCCGATCCGGGTCCGCCCAAGGCGCTGCACGAGGCAAAGCTGGCGATGCACGACCTCGCCGGCCGGGGCTGGACGCTGGCCGGCGTGACCTCCGATACCGCGCTGGCCGCCTACCTGGTGCGTCCCGGGCAGCGCAGCTTCTCCCTCGAGGACCTGTCCCTGCGCTACCTGCGTCGCGAGCTGCGCGCGGAAACCGCTGAGCAGCAACAGCTTTCGCTGCTCGACGATCCCGAGGGGACGGACGACCAGGCGGTGCAGACCCTGATCCTGCGGGCCGTGGCGGTGCTGGACCTGGCCGACGCGCTCGACGAGGAGCTGGCCCGCATCAACTCCACGTCGCTGTTGGGCGGCATGGAACTGCCGGTGCAGCGGGTGCTGGCCGGGATGGAACACACCGGCATCGCAGTCGATTTGGATCTGCTGGGCGCCCTGCAGAGCGATTTCGCCCACCAGATCCGCGACGCCGCCGAAGCGGCCTACGCGGTGATCGGCAAGCAGATCAACCTGGGTTCGCCGAAGCAGTTACAGGCGGTGCTCTTCGACGAGCTGGAGATGCCGAAGACCAAGCGCACCAAGACGGGCTACACCACCGACGCCGACGCCCTGCAGTCGCTGTTCGACAAGACCGGACACCCGTTCCTGCAACACCTTCTGACGCACCGCGACGCCACCCGCCTGAAGGTGACGGTGGACGGGTTGCTGAATTCGGTGGCCTCCGACGGGCGCATCCACACGACGTTCAACCAGACCATCGCGGCGACGGGACGGCTGTCGTCGACCGAGCCGAACCTGCAGAACATTCCGATCCGCACCGAAGCCGGCCGGCGGATCCGGGACGCGTTCGTGGTGGGCGACGGCTACAGCGAGCTGATGACCGCCGACTACAGCCAGATCGAGATGCGGATCATGGCGCACCTCTCGCGGGACGAGGGCCTCATCGAGGCCTTCAACACGGGGGAGGACCTGCATTCGTTCGTCGCCTCGCGGGCGTTCGGGGTGCCGATCGAGGAGGTCACCTCCGAGCTGCGCCGCCGGGTCAAGGCGATGTCGTACGGGCTTGCCTACGGGTTGAGCGCGTATGGGCTGTCGCAGCAGCTGAAGATCTCCACCGAGGAGGCCAAGGAGCAGATGGACGCCTACTTCGCCCGGTTCGGCGGCGTGCGCGACTATCTGATGAACGTCGTGGAGCAGGCCCGCAAGGACGGTTACACCTCGACGGTGCTGGGCCGCCGCCGGTACCTGCCCGAGCTGGACAGCAGCAACCGCCAGGTGCGGGAGGCCGCCGAGCGGGCCGCGCTGAACGCCCCCATCCAGGGCAGCGCCGCAGACATCATCAAGGTGGCGATGATCGAGGTCGACAGGGCGATCAAAGAGGCCGGGCTGAAGTCCCGCATGCTGCTGCAGGTGCACGACGAACTCCTGTTCGAAATCGCGCCCGGCGAGCGGGAGAAGGTCGAGGCCCTCGCCCGCGAGAAGATGGGCGGTGCCTATCCGCTCGACGTGCCCCTGGAAGTTTCGGTGGGTTACGGCCGCTCGTGGGACGCGGCCGCGCATTAGCGAAATCGCGGCCCCGGAATTTCGCCGACACGACATGTTCTGGTCAGAAACGCACAGGCTGGGGCGCCCGGGTTTGGCCAGCGTGTACGCAGTCGAGTAGCCTAAACAGGTAAATCCCAGATTTGTCCCTACGACCCAACCTGTCCGGAGCAACCCACCACATGCCGAGTCCCACCGTCACCTCGCCCCAAGTAGCCGTCAACGACATCGGTTCCAGCGAGGACTTTCTTGCCGCAATAGACAAAACGATCAAGTACTTCAACGATGGCGACATCGTCGAGGGGACGATCGTCAAAGTGGACCGGGACGAGGTGCTCCTCGACATCGGCTACAAGACCGAGGGCGTCATCCCCGCCCGCGAGCTCTCGATCAAGCACGATGTCGACCCCAGTGAGGTCGTTTCCGTCGGTGACGAGGTCGAGGCCCTGGTCCTCACCAAGGAGGACAAAGAGGGCCGCCTGATCCTGTCCAAGAAGCGCGCGCAATACGAGCGCGCCTGGGGCACCATCGAGGCGCTCAAGGAGAAGGACGAGGCCGTCAAGGGCACCGTCATCGAGGTGGTCAAGGGTGGCCTGATCCTCGACATCGGCCTGCGCGGCTTCCTGCCCGCGTCGCTGGTCGAGATGCGCCGGGTCCGCGATCTGCAGCCGTACATCGGCAAGGAGATCGAGGCCAAGATCATCGAGCTGGACAAGAACCGCAACAACGTGGTGCTCTCGCGCCGGGCGTGGCTGGAGCAGACCCAGTCGGAGGTGCGCAGCGAGTTCCTCAACCAGCTGCAGA
Source organism: Mycobacterium sp. E1715 (assembly GCF_001667625.1). Classification (NCBI taxonomy): domain Bacteria; kingdom Bacillati; phylum Actinomycetota; class Actinomycetes; order Mycobacteriales; family Mycobacteriaceae; genus Mycobacterium; species Mycobacterium sp. E1715. The sequence continues at coordinate 2,354 of NZ_LZJJ01000026.1, read as the reverse complement.
AGGGCGCCATCCGCAAGGGTGTCGTCTCCTCCATCGTCAACTTCGGCGCCTTCGTCGACCTCGGCGGGGTGGACGGCCTGGTGCACGTCTCCGAGTTGTCCTGGAAGCACATCGACCACCCGTCCGAGGTCGTCCAGGTGGGCGACGAGGTCACCGTCGAGGTGCTCGACGTCGACATGGACCGCGAGCGGGTTTCGTTGTCGCTCAAGGCCACTCAGGAAGACCCGTGGCGGCACTTCGCCCGCACGCACGCCATCGGCCAGATCGTGCCCGGCAAGGTCACCAAGCTGGTTCCGTTCGGCGCGTTCGTCCGCGTCGAGGAGGGCATCGAGGGCCTGGTGCACATCTCCGAGCTGGCCGAGCGCCACGTCGAGGTGCCCGACCACGTGCAGGCCGTCGGCGACGACGCCATGGTCAAGGTCATCGACATCGACCTGGAGCGGCGCCGGATCTCGTTGTCGCTCAAGCAGGCCAACGAGGACTACACCGAAGAGTTCGACCCGGCGAAGTACGGCATGGCCGACAGCTACGACGAGCAGGGCAATTACATCTTCCCTGAGGGCTTCGACGCCGATACCAACGAATGGCTCGAGGGCTTCGAGAAGCAGCGCGCCGAGTGGGAGGCCCGCTACGCCGAGGCCGAGCGCCGGCACAAGATGCACACCGCGCAGATGGAGAAGTTCGCCGCGGCCGAGGCCGCCGGGCACGGTGCCGAGCAGTCGTCGGGCAACGGCGCGCCGTCGGAGAAGGCGGCCGGCGGCTCGCTGGCCAGCGACGCCCAATTGGCCGCTCTGCGGGAGAAGCTCGCCGGCAACGCCTGATTAGCGTTCAGGCATGCTGCGCATCGGGTTGACCGGCGGCATCGGCGCCGGCAAGTCGGCCCTCTCGGCCACCTTCGCGAAGTGCGGTGCGGTCATCGTCGACGGCGACGTCATCGCGCGCGAGGTGGTCGAGCCGGGCACCGAGGGCCTGGCGGCGCTGGTCGAGGCGTTCGGTGACGACATCCTGCTACCCGACGGATCGCTGGATCGTCCCGCGTTGGCCGCCAAGGCCTTCGCCGACGACGAGGCGCGGCAAAGGCTGAACGGCATCGTCCACCCGCTGGTCGGCAAGCGACGCGCCGAGATCATCGCCTCGGTGCCCGCGGATTCGGTTGTGGTCGAGGACATTCCGCTGCTGGTGGAATCGGGAATGGCGCCGTTGTTCCCACTCGTCGTCATCGTGTACGCCGACGTCGAGGTGCGGCTGCGACGGCTGGTCGACCAGCGCGGCATGCCCGAATCCGACGCCCGCGCGAGGATCGCCGCGCAGGCCAGTGACGAGCAGCGCCGCGCCGTCGCCGACGTCTGGGTGGACAACTCCGGCAGCCCGGACGAGCTGGTGCAGCGGGCCCACGACGTGTGGAACAACCGGATACTGCCGTTCGCGCACAACCTGAGTCGGCGCGAGGCCGCGCGGGCGGCGGCGCGGTTGGTGCCGCCCGACCCGGCCTGGCCGGATCAGGCCCGCCGCATCGTCAACCGGCTGAAGACCGCGTGCGGCTACCGGGCGATCCGGGTGGACCACATCGGTTCGACCGCCGTGCCGGATCTGCCCGCCAAGGACGTGATCGACGTGCAGATCACCGTCGAATTCTTGGCGCTCGCCGACGAACTCGCCGAACCGTTGTTGTCGGTGGGTTATCCGCGCCTGGAACACATCACCCAAGACGCCGCCAAGAACGATGCCCGCAGCACCGCGCCGGGATTCGACCACAGCAACGACGCCGCGCTGTGGCACAAGCGGATTCATGCATCGGCGGATCCGGGGCGGCCGACCAACGTACACATCCGCGTGGCGGGCTGGCCCAATCAGCAATTCGCGCTGCTCTTCGTCGACTGGCTCAACGCCAATGCCGATGTGCGCGAGCAGTATTCGCGGGTCAAACGGGACGCCGCGGCGAGCGCCGATGGCGATATCGTGCGCTACATCACCGCCAAAGAACCGTGGTTTCGTGACGCCTACCGGCAGGCCTGGGAATGGGCCGACGCGACTGACTGGAAGCCCTGAGCCACCATGCCGTTCGTCGACGACTTGATCGGTGAGGTGCGCCCTCACTCGGACCTCGCCGAGGATCTCGACACGTCCGTCCTCGGCGCCGACCACGTCACGCGCCCGCAGGTCCGCCACGGAGCCGCGCACCCCATCCGGATGGGTGTCGATCGTGCTGGTGCGTCGCCGTACGCCCGGCAGCGACTGTGGCCCGCCGTCCACGAAGGGCCGCCGCGGGCCGAGGATGTCGTCGACGAACGGCATGGTGGCTCAGGGCTTCCAGTCAGTCGCGTCGGCCCATTCCCAGGCCTGCCGGTAGGCGT
>NZ_LZJJ01000025.1:0-1071 GCF_001667625.1 Mycobacterium sp. E1715 | reverse complement strand
CGCGCGGGCGCGGGGCCGGCCGCTGGCGGCAGCGGTCCCGGCGGCGGGGTGCCCTCGAGTGGTCCGAAGATTTGGTCACCGAAGCTGACGCGGTCATCGGGCGGGACGCCCTGCGCGACGAGGTTCGGATCGAGGGGGTAGGGACCCAGGACGTGTTGGCGGATCGCCAACGGCTCGAAAGGTTTGTCGCTGTTGCAGATTTCGACCGTGGGCGCGCGCTTGCCGGGATGGCCCATGCACGGGTAGTTCCGGGCGCCGCGTACCCCAATGGGTGAATCCTGCGGCAGTTTGCAGTACAGCCCGTCGGGAGTGTCGATCACCGTCGTGTCCTCTGGTGACCGCCACGACGACGGCGGCAAGAACCCTACCGTGCATGCGGGCGGGTCGCCGATGGTAAGGGTGAAGTCGCCCAGGGAGTATCCGGTGGGATTGTTCTTGGGTGCGCCGTAGGACTGAGTGGCGGCGATGGTGGGCGGCAGCAACACCAGCAGCTGCTCGAGGGAGGGGTGATAGGTGACACCGACCTGGCCCAGCGTGGTGAGGTTCGCCAAGAGCATCGGCAGCGTCGGCTTGACCTGATTGAACAGGCGTGACGCCTCATCGGCGGCCCCTGGAGCCCCGTGCAGCAGCGTCCGTGTCTGGTGGTCGTCGGTGACGAGTTGTTGGCTGACGCCGGCGAGGCTGCGTGCCCACGTGCGGATGGCGCCGCCCGATTGCGCCTGGCCGTCGAGCAGGGGCCGGCTGTCGTCGATGAGGGTGCGTGACCGCTCGGCGTTGGTGTTGGCGTCGCCGACGAGTTGTGACGAGGAGTCCAGCAGCGACCCGACGTCGTACCCGGATCCGTTGAAGGCCTTGAACGTTTCGTCGAGCAGACCGCTGATCTTGGTCTTGGGGACGCTGTTGATCAGCGTGCTGACTTGATCCAGCATCGGTCCGACGGCCTGTGGGATCGAGGTGTGTGCCGCGGGGATGATGGAGCCGTCATGTAGGTAAGGTCCTGCCGCCGTCGCTGGCTGCAGGTCCACATATTGCTCTCCGACCGCCGACACGCTGAGCACCTCCGCGCGCAGA
>NZ_LZJJ01000024.1:0-37136 GCF_001667625.1 Mycobacterium sp. E1715 | reverse complement strand
TCGCTCAGTTGCCGCGACCTACCGTTGCGCACGGCGGTCCGTGATCGGCTCGACGCCAGCGCAGGAGACACGCACGCCTCAATGTAACCACGATCGCCACCCCGGTACCCGGGCAGCGCGGGTCACCCGACGGCCGACTCGGCCAGCAGCCCGGCCAGTTCGGCGGGGGCGGGCAGATCGTCGGGGGCGACCGTGGCGCGGGCGCGCACGTAATAGAAGGCCGTGCGCACCGACGATGCCGGGACACCGGACAGGGCGGCCCACGCCAAGCGGTAGAGGGCGAGTTGGACGGCGGCCTGCCGCATGGCTTCGGGTCCGTGCGGCGGTTCTCCGGTCTTCCAGTCGACGACCGTTGCGCCGCCGTCGGGGTCGGCGAACACCGCGTCGATGCGGCCGCGCACCAGGGTGTCGCCGATCGGCATCTCGAAGGGCACCTCGACGGCGACCGGAGTGCGCGCCGCCCACGGCGATTCGGTGAACGCGGCCTGCAACGCGGCCAACTCCCGGGTGTCGCCGACGTCGGAATCCGCCGCACCGGGCAGGTCCGCGAGGTCGAACAGGCACTCGGCGCCGTAGAACTGCTGGACCCACGCGTGAAACGCGTTGCCCAGCAACGCGTGCGGGTCGGGCCGCGTCGGCAGCCGATACCGCAGCCGCTGCGCCGCGGCCGCGGGGTCGCGGGCCAGGTCGACCAGGCCGCTGACCGACAGCTGGCTGGGCAGCTCCCCGGACGGCGGTTGGGCCACCCGCGCCCGTTCGGCGAGCAGCGCGTCGACGTCGGCGGTCCAACCCTCGACGTCGGCGCCTTCGTCACCGGTGTCGCTCGACATCACCCGGGTCACCAACGCCGCACCGCGCTCGACATCACCGCGTCGGCCGGCCAGCGGATCGGCGGGCCAGACGGCCTCGACGGTGTTGTCGCGCAACGGGTTCCGGTCACCGTCGGCCGGGCTGGGCGCCCATTGATCCACCACCCCGCAGGGGTCACCGGCCGAGGCCGAACGGTCGATGACGTCCTTGATCTCGCACAGGAAATCCGAGGGCCCGCGCGGTTTGATCCCCGTGGCGCCCCAGTGGTGGCCGGACACCAGCAGGGTGTCCTCGGCGCGGGTGATGGCGACATAGAGCAGCCTCCGCTCCTCGTCGACGCGGCGCTGCTCGAGTTGTCGGCGATGTTCGGAGATCTTGTCGGACAGCTGCTTTCGGTTGGTGACATCCGAGGTGTCGAGCACCGGGATGCCCAGGGCGCCCGTCGAGGCGCGGTCGCCCCGCAGCAGCGGCGGCAGCTCCGCCGCGTCGGTGAGCCAGGTGCTCCGGGACGCGGTCGACGGAAAGATCCCGCCCGACAGGTGCGCCACCGCGACCACCTGCCACTCCAGCCCCTTCGCGGAGTGCACCGTGAGCACCTGCACGCGATCGCGCGCGGCCACCAACGGGGCGGGCGGCAAGCCGTTTTCGACCGACTCGGCCACATCCAGGAAGGCCAACAGCCCCGACACCGACGCCGTCGCCGAACGGTCGGCCGCGTCCGCTCGTTCGGCGTAGCCGGCGACGACGTCGGCGAACGCGTCCAGGTGTTCGGTGCCGGTCCAGCCGGACTGCGCCCCCGCCGCGGCGCGGACGTCACAGTCGACGCCGAGCACCCGGCGCACCTCGGCGACAAGGTCCGGCAGCGCATGGCGCAGGTGGCCCCGCAGCGCGCGCAGCTCGGCGCCCAGCGCGGTGATGCGCTGATACCCCGCGGCCGAATAGCACTCCGCCGGGCCGGGATCCGCGATGGCGTCCGCGAGGCAGGCGGTGTCAGCGTCCGGGCCGGCCGCCATCGCGATCGCTTCCGGCGCGACGGCCCCGCCCCCGCCGTCGCACAGCGTCCGGGCGCGCCGCCACAGCGCGGCCACGTCGCGGCCGCCGAGGCGCCAGCGCGGACCCGTGAGCACCCGCATCGCCGCCGCGCCCGCGGTCGGGTCGGCCACGAGCCGCAGCATGGCCACGACGTCGGCGACCTCCGGCACCGACAGCAGCCCGGCCAACCCGACGACCTCGACCGGGACACCCCGGGCGCGCAGCGCATCGGCGATGGGCGCGGCGTCGGCGTTGCGGCGCACCAGGACCGCGGCGGTCGGCGGGTTCCCGCCGTCGGCCCCCCGGTACCGGGCGGCGAGCTCGTCGGCGATCCACTCCCGCTCGGCCTGCACATCGGGCAGCAATGCGCAGCGGACGGTCCCGGCCGGCGCGTCCGGGCGCGGCCGCAGCGCGTGCACCGCGACGGACCTGCGGCGCGCCTCCGCCGAGATCGCGTTGGCCAGCCGCAGGGTGCTCGGCGGGTTGCGCCAGCTGGTCCGCAGCTCCAGGACCGGCGCCGGTGTGCCGTCGGACAGCGGGAAGTCGGTGGTGAAGCGTGGCAGGTTGGTCGCCGAGGCGCCGCGCCAACCGTAGATCGACTGAATCGGGTCGCCGACGGCGGTCAGCGCCAGCCCGTCGTCGACACCGCCGCCGAACAACGCCGACAGGGCGACCCGCTGCGCGTGCCCGGTGTCCTGGTACTCGTCGAGTAGCACCACGCGGTAGCGGCCGCGCAGTTCCTCGCCGACCCGCGGGTAGTTCGCCGCCAGCCGTGCGGCGCAGGCCATCTGCACGCCGAAGTCCATCGCCTTGGCGGCCCGCATCCGCTCGCCCAAAGCGTCGAGCAGCGGCACCAGCTCGGCTCGCTGGGTCTGGGTGTCCGACAACCGTCGCAACCACTGGCTGGGGCCGCGGTCGCGCTGATAGGGGCCCGCGGGCAGGGTGTGGATCAGCCGCTCCAGCTCCACGTGGGTATCGCCGAGTTGCCGGGTGTCGACCAGGTGTTCGGCCAGCTGACCCCACAGCCGCAGCACCATCGACGTCACCGCGGCGGGGGTCTTGTCGGTGTGCAGCTCCCCGCGGTAGCGGCTGACGACGTCGAAGGCCAGCTGCCACAGCTCGGTCTCGCCGAGCAGCCGGGTGTCGGGCTCGATGGGCAGCAGCAGCCCGTAATCGCGGATCAAGGAACCGGCGAAGGCGTGGTAGGTGCTGACCGTCGGGTTGCCCGCCGGTTCCGCGGCAGCCGCGCCGTCGGGGGCGCCGACGCCGGCCAGCCGGGCGAGGCGGGAGCGCACGCGGCGCAGCAACTGGCCGGCGGCCTTGCGGGTGAACGTCAACCCGAGGACCTGGCCGGGTTCGGCGTAGCCGTTGGCGACGAGCCACACGACCCGCGCGGCCATGGTCTCGGTTTTGCCCGCGCCGGCGCCGGCGATCACGACCAGCGGCCCGGGCGGGGCCGCGATGACGGCGGCCTGCTCGTCGGTGGGCGGGAAAAGCCCGAGCGCACGGGCCAATTCGGCCGGGCTGTAACGTGCGTTCACCGTCCCGCCCCGTCCGCGTGGGCCGGGCACGAGGGCCGTACCGGGCAATGCGAGCAACCGTCGTTGCGCCGGGCGATGAACCGGGGCCCGGCGGTCGCCTCGGCCGCGCGGACCACCAGCCGGCGCCATTCGTCGCGGGCGGCCGGGGTCAACGGATCCTGTTCGCGCTCCGTCGCGCCGCAGGCCCCGGCCTTGCCGACGTAGACGAGCCGCGCGCCGCCCGGCTCCTCGCCGGCCGCCACCATGCCCTCGGCGACCGCCAACTGATACATCGCGAGCTGGGCGTGCTGCTGGGCGTCGTCCTTGCTGACCGGCGTCTTACCGGTCTTGACGTCGACGATCACCAGGCGGCCGGCGGCGTCGCGCTCCAACCGGTCGACCCGGCCGCGCAGCCGGACTTCGCCACCGCCATCGCGGGACGCGGCCAGGGTTCCGTCGATCTCGACCTCGACGCCGACCTCGGTCAGCGCTCCGCGGGTCTGCGCCCGCCACTCGACGAAGGCCTCGATCATCGCGCGGTGCCGCGCCAGCTCGTTGGCCGAATGCCACTCCGCCTCGAAGGGCAGGTGGCGCCAGGCGCGGTCCAGCTCGGCCAGCAATTCCGTTGCGCTTTTGCGTGATTCGGCGACCAGGGCGTGCACCACCGAACCAATGGTCGAGCGCAGATCGCGCGGGTTGGTGCCACCGTGCCGTTCGGCCAGCCACCGCAGCGGGCAGTCGTTGAGCGTCTGCAGGGTCGACGGGGTCAGGGTGACGGCATCGCCTTCGCCGTGCAGCGGTTCGCTGGTGCTGACCGGGGTCAGGCCGTGCCAGCCGGCCGGGTCGGCGCCCGGCACGCCGGCCCGGGCGAGCCGCGCCAATTGCGTTGCCGCACAGGCGCGGGCGGCGTCGTCGACCGCCCCGTCGGGCGCGCACACGACACCGCGCAGCCGGCCCACCAACGCCGCAGCGGACAACACCCGTGGCGCCGCGATGGGTTGCACGCCAACCGAATCGGCGTCGCCGTCGGCCCACTGCGCGAGCTCGTGGAAAAACACCGACGGCAGCGCGGCCTCTTGATCCGCGCCCCCGGAATCGCTGTCCACGGCGGTCACCAACAATCGCCGGCGGGCCCGGCCCATCGCGGCGACAAGCAGCCGCCGCTCCTCGGCCAGCAGCGGCGCCCGCACCGACGCCTCCTCGGCGACGCCGTCCAGCACGTCCAGCAGTCGCTGGGTGGCCAGGACCCCGCCACGCGGGACGGTGTTGGGCCACAACCCCTCCTGCAACCCGGCGATGACGACCATGTCCCATTCGTGGCCCAGGGCGGCGTGCGCGCTGAGCACCCGCACCTGCTCCACCGTCGACACCGGCTCCTGGTTCACGCTCGGCAGGTGCAGCGCGCCGACGTGGTCGACGAGCCCGCGCAGCGACGCGCCCGAGGTCCGGGACACGTACTGGTCGGTGATGTCGAACAACGCCGTCACCGCCTCCAGGTCCCGGGCGGCCTGCGCGCCGGCGGGCCCGCCGCGCTCGGCCGCCGACAGCCAGCGACGCTGCAGGCCGCAACGCTGCCACGCCGCCCAGAGGGTGTAGCGCGGGTCTTGGCCCGCACGATGGCAGCGCGCGGCCGCGTCCAGCACCGCGCGCACCCGCTGCACCGGGCGAAGCTGCGGCCCCGAAAGTGGCGCGGCGCCGGACAGCGCGTCGGCCAGCAGGTCCGCGAAATCGCGCGGCGCGCGATCGGCGTTGGCGCGCTGCAGCGTTCGGCGCAGCTGCCGCAGCGAGACCGGGTCGACTCGGCCGATCGGACCGGTCAGCAGCGCGAGGGCCCGGTCGCCGTCGAGCCCGTCGGCGGTGGCCGCCAGGACGGTCAGCAGGGCGCGGGCCGCAGGCTCGTCGGACAGCGACCCGCTGGCCGCCGGTGCGGCCACCGGCACCCCGGCGGCGGCCAGCGCGCGCGGCAAGCGGGCGCCGGCCCGCGGCACCGAACGGACGATGACCGCCATCCGCGACCACGGCACGCCATCGAGCAGGTGCGCCCGGCGCAGCGCGTCCGCGATCATCGCCGCCTCCGCGTGCGCGGACGCGGCCAGGCGCACGTTGACCGACCCCTGCTCAGGCCCGGTGCCCTCGATCCGCCTGCCGGCGCTGCCGCCGGCCAGCCGACGCGCGATGCCGCTGACCGCTCGGGCCACCGCCGGGGCGCAGCGATGCGAGGCCGTCAACGTGACCGACGGCGAATCCCCGTCCAACAGCCCGGCGGATTCACCGCCCCGAAAACCGAACACCGCCTGATTGGCATCCCCGGCGATCAACGCCAGCTCCGCGCCCGCCGCGAGCACCCGGACCAGCCGGGCCGCCTGCGGGTCGAGCTGCTGGGCGTCGTCGACCAGCAATACCCGCACCCGGCCCCGCTCGGCCGCCAGCAGCTCGGGATCGACCGCGAAGGCTTCCAGGGCGGCACCCACCAGTTCGGCGGCCCCCAGCGCCGGCGTCGTCGCCTGCGGCGCCGCGGTGCCGACCGCCGCCCGCAGCAGCATCACCTGCTCGTACTGGCGCGCGAACCGGCCGGCGGCGGTCCATTCCGGACGCCGGCACCGACGGCCCAGCCGCTCCAGCTCCTGCGGGTCCACACCCCGTTCGGCGCAGCGCGCCAACATGTTTCGCAGTTCGGTGGCGAAGCCCGCGGTGGCCAGCGCGGGCCGCAGATGGGCGGGCCACGCCACCGCCGCGCGCGGCCCGTCCTCGAGGTCGCCGGCCAGCAGCTCCCGGATGATGGCGTCCTGTTCGGCGCTGGTGACCAGCCGCGGCGGCGCATCGCCGGCCCGCTCGGCGGCCCGGCGCAGCACCGCGTACGCGTAGCCGTGCACGGTGCGGACGAGCGGTTCGCGCACGGCGGCCCGGCCGGGCCCCGCGGCGCGCGGACGCAGCAGGGCCGTCGTCAGCGTGCTGCGCGCCCGCATCCCCAGCCGGCCCGAACCGGTAAGCAGCAGAACCGATTCGGGGGCCAGGCCGGCGTCTATCTGGGCGACCGCGGCCTCGATGAGCAGACTGCTCTTGCCGGTGCCGGGCCCGCCCAGCACCCGGACCGGCCCGCGCACGCCGGGCGCCAGCAGGGCAAGCGCCTCGGGGTCCCAGGTGAACGACATGGCTGCATGGAATCACCAGGGTCTGACAAGTCGGCCCGACCCGCGCGGCCGCGGGCCCCTACGCTGGAGGCCGCGAACAGCCCGACGAACGGTTGAGGAGGTAGACATCGTGACGGACGTCTTTCCCAGCGACGAAGCGCCCGAAGGTGACGCCGCGGAACAACTGCAACCGGTCGACGTCGACGACGAATCCGGCCTGGACACCGAATACCTGACCGTGGCCGATCGCGAGGCGAACGAGGCCGATGTGATCGAGCAGGCCTACATCGTCCCCACCGAGGACGAGTGGGAAGACGGACGCTGAGCCGGCCGCCCGCGAGCTCTCGTGACGGCGGCTGGCACGATCGACGCGTGACCGCTCATCTGCATGTGCACCGCTACGGCCCGGCGGGACCGGTGCGGGTGCTGGCGCTGCACGGGTTGACCGGCCACGGACAGCGCTGGCAGCAGCTGGCCGGCCTGCTCCCCGAAATGACTTTCGCCGCACCGGATCTGATCGGCCACGGCAGGTCGACCTGGGCGGCGCCGTGGACCATCGACGCCAACGTCGCGGCGATGGCCGCGCTGCTCGACGACCAGGCCGAGGCGCCGGCGCTGGTGGTGGGCCACTCCTTCGGGGGCGGCCTCGCCATGCAGCTGGCCGCGGCACGACCGGACCTGGTGGCGGCGCTGTTGCTGCTCGACCCGGCGGTCGGGCTGGACGGCGGTTGGATGCGCCAGATCGCGGACGCGATGTTGGCCTCGCCCGACTACCCCGACGCCGAGGAGGCGCGCCTGGAGAAGGTGCACGGCTCCTGGTCGGACGTCGACCCGGCGCTGCTGGACGCCGAGATCGGCGAGCATCTGATCGCGCTGCCGGGCGGCCGGTACGGCTGGCGCGTCAGCCTGCCGGCGATGATGTCGTACTGGAGCGAGCTGGCCCGGGACATCGTGTTCCCGCCGGCCGGAACGCCGACGATCCTGGTGCGCGCGAAGCGCACCTCGCCGCCATACGTCAGCGACCGACTGATCGCCGGGCTGCAGGACCGGTTGGGACCGGATTTCCGGCTGCTGGATTTCGACTGCAACCACATGGTCCCCTACGCCGCGCCCGCGGAAGTCGCCGCGCTGACGCGCGAGTTGCTCGAGGCGCGCTGACCGTGGCGCCGGTGACCGAGGAGCAGGTCGAGCGGGTGCGCGCGCTGGTCGCGGCGATCCCGTCGGGCAGGGTCGCCACCTATGGCGACATCGCCGACGTCGCAGGTCTTTCCAGCCCGCGCATCGTCGGCTGGATCATGCGGACCGACTCCTCGGACCTGCCGTGGCACCGGGTGATCACCGCCTCCGGGCGCCCCGCGCGTCATCTGACCACCCGGCAGCTCGAGCTGCTGCGCGCCGAAGGGGTGCTGGCCACCGACGGCAAGATCGCGCTGCGCGAGGTGCGCCACGACTTCGGGCGCTAAAGGATCAGCCGGACCAGCGCCGCGGTGCGGGCCAGGCCGGGAAAGGCCTCGGCGGTCGACCGTGGGTGCAGCGCATGGACGGCGAGGCGAAACATCAAGGCCCGCAACAACATCTGCGGCCACTCCGGCAACGCGTTCCAGCGTTCGATAAGTCCGTCGTCGGCCTCGCCCCAGGACAGGGCGTCGACGACAACGACACCGGCCGCCCACGACGCGGGGCGCCAGTACGGCGTGATGTCGGTGATCCCCGGAGCGGCGGTGCCAACGAAAAGCACTGTGCCGTAAAGGTCTCCGTGCACCAGCTGGTTCGGGCTCTTGGTCGGCCGGCGCAGGGTGGCCAGCTGATTGATCAGCTCCACCGACCGCTCGGCGTCGGCCGTCGGCGGGGCGGTCCGCGCGCCAGGGGGCACCGAGGCCAACGGCCGTTCCTCCCAGGCGGCGCGGTCGGCGGCGATGAAGATGTCCACGTCGCCCCACGGCGCGGTGGGGCCCTGCGTCAGGAATCGGGGACGCTCCAGTTTGCCGGTCGCCTCGTGCAGGCGCACCGCCGCCGAGACCACCTCGTCGTGCCGCGGTTCGGGCGTGCCGGCGACGAAAGTGTCCGCCCGCCACCCCGAAACGACATACCGTCCGTCCGTCGAGCGGACCGGGCGGCCGAGCCGGACGCCGTCGACGAACAACGTCTCGCGCACCCGGGCCGACCAAGCCGCCCGGGCGTGGTCGGCCACCAGCGACAGGACGACCTCGCCGCAGCGCCAGCCGCCTTCCCAGCTAGCCCCCAGATAGACGGGCTTGACACCGGCCAAACCAAACGCCGCCAGCACATGCTCCGGCGGTGGCTCGACATTCACACGGGTAGCCTAGACGAGGCCACCTGCCGTATCGGGTCAGTACATCACCATGTCGGGTTGCATTTGCTGCGCCCACGCCACGATGCCGCCCTGCAGATGCACGGCGTCGGCGAATCCGGCCTTCTTCACCGCCGCCAGCGCCTCGGCCGAACGCACCCCCGTCTTGCAATACAGCACCGGGATGCGGTCGTGCGGCAGCTTTGCCAGACCCTCACCCGAGTCGATCGACGACTGCGGGATCAGCTGGGCGCCATCGATGTGATTGATCTCCCACTCGACCTGCTCGCGGACGTCGATCAGCGCCAGCTTCGTGCCGGAGTCCAGCAACGCGCGCAACTCACGCGGGGTGATCGTCGACTCCGCGGCGAGGTCACCGGGCGCCCCGCCGCAGAACTCCTCGTAGTCGACCAGTCCGGTGATCGCGGGCGCGGCCGGGTCCTTGCGGATCGTGATGGTGCGGTAGGACATTTCGAGCGCGTCGTAGATCATGAGCCGGCCCAGCAGTGATTCGCCCATCCCGGTGATGAGTTTGATCGCCTCGGTGCTCATCACCGACGCGACGGAGGCGCACACGATGCCGAGCACGCCGCCCTCCGCGCACGACGGCACCGTGCCGGGCGGCGGCGGTTCCGGGTAGAGGTCGCGGTAGTTGAGGCCCCGCCCGCCGGGCGCGTCCTCCCAGAACACCGACACCTGGCCCTCGAAGCGGTAGATGGACCCCCAGACGTACGGCTTGCCCGCAAGCACGGCGGCGTCGTTGACCAGGTAGCGGGTGGCGAAGTTGTCGGTGCCGTCCATGATCAGGTCGTATTGCCCGAACAGGTCGACGGCGTTGCTCGAATCCAGCCGCAACTCGTGCAGCCGCACCCGAACCAACGGGTTGATCGCTTCGATCGACTCGCGCGCTGACCGGGCCTTGGGGCGTCCGACGTCGGCGACGCCGTGGATGATCTGGCGCTGCAGGTTGGACTCGTCGACGACGTCGAAGTCGACGACGCCGATCGTGCCGACCCCGGCCGCGGCCAGGTACAGCAGCGTCGGCGCGCCGAGCCCACCGGCGCCGATCACCAGCACGCGAGCGTTCTTCAGCCGCTTCTGCCCGTCGACGCCGAGGCCCGGAATGATCAGATGGCGGCTGTAGCGGGCCACCTCATCGCGGGTCAGCTCGCCAGCCGGCTCCACGAGGGGCGGCAGCGCTGTCTGCGGCGTCGACACGGCCGGACATCCTCCTATTCGGTCTCGCGAACGCGGTTTGTCGTCCACCACCATCACAGCAGCCGCCGTGGTGGACGGCAATGAATTCAACCCGCCGCAGCCCGGCGCGCATCGTCACCGGGCTGGGTTTGACCGCCCGCCTCCTCCTCACGCCGCTGCCCGGCGCGCATCGTCACCGGGCTAGGCGATCGGGAACGGCCAGGGGTTGAATCGGCAGGTCTTCCCGTCGGCCTTGACGAAGTCCGGGTCGAACTTGGCGGCATCGTCATTGGACGTGGAGAACGTCTGCTGCATCATCACCGGCGCCAAAGCGCCCTGCTGCTCGCACGGTTCGTGGCGGACGTATCCGATGGCGTGGCCGACCTCGTGATTGATCACGTATTGGCGGTAGGAGCCGATGTCCCCCTCGAAGGGGACGGCTCCGCGCACCCAGCGCGCCTCGTTGATGAAGACTCGCGACTGCCGGTCCTGGCCGAAGGACGGGTTGTAGCACGAGGTTTCCAGACGGAATTCGTATCCGCAGCCCTCGCGGACCGTCACCGGGGATACCAGGGAGATCCGAAAGTCGGGCTTGCCGTTGTCGATCCGGATGAACGCGAATTGCGGGTTGTGCGTCCAGCCCTTGGGATTGGCGAGGGTCTGGTCGACCATCTGGGCAAAAGCGTTGTCGCCGCCGAACATTGTGGGGTCGATGCCGTCCTCCACCTCCACGGTGTACCGAAACACCCTGACGGTGCCCTGGCCGATCTGCGGCGTCGTGCCGGGGACGATGTGCCACGTCTTCTCGCCCGCTTCGGTGAACGGGCCGCCGTCCGGCAGCGTCCCGGCCGGCAGGTTGGCATCGAACGCGGCGAGCCCGCGCGGCGGCGCGTCGATGATCGAGGTGCCCACGGCCTCCATCGCCTGCGGACTCTGGATGGGCTGGTTGGCCGTGGGCTTCGTCGCGGCGGTGCCGGTCATCGTCTGGTAGACGACGACCGCGGTGAGCACCGACAGCGCGGGCAACGCGTACGCGCGCCAGCCGTAGGTGGAGACGAACCGTCCCAGCCATGTCTGTTTGCGCCACTGGCGCGGCCGCTCCCGGTCGGCGCGGGTGCGTCCGCCGTCGCGGGCGATCGGGTCGCGCAGGGCGCGCAGGGGTTCCCGCCACTCGTCGCGCAGCACCGGGACGCGACCGGTGCCGCGCGAGGGCCGCTGGGAAGTCATTTCCCCAGGATTACACAGTCGGCACCGGCGCCGTCCTTGGCGCGCCCGAATGCACCGCCCGACACCGCTTTCTGCCAGCGACGACGGCGGCGACGACGATCGCCGGAACGGCGCGGGTAGTAATGTCTGTGCCACGAGCCGCGCGCGGCCGGCCCTCCAGTGCCGGCGGCCGGTTGCCAACGCATCAGATGAGGACTCGATGAGCGAACTCGCCAAACCCGCGGCGCGGCGCGCCGTGAGGTCGGCCGACCGCAGTCGGCCCGGGGACGGCATTGCGGCTTCGAGCCGGCGCGGCAACCGATTGCCCCGCGATGAGCGCCGCGGTCAATTGCTCATCGTCGCCAGCGACGTCTTCGTCGATCGCGGCTACCACGCCGCCGGCATGGACGAGATCGCCGACCGCGCGGGCGTCAGCAAACCGGTTCTGTATCAACACTTCTCGAGCAAGCTCGAGTTGTATCTGGCCGTGCTGGCCCGGCACGTGGAGAACCTGGTCTCGGGCGTGCAGCAGGCTTTGAACACCACCACCGACAACCGACGCCGGCTGCACGCGGCGGTCCAGGCGTTCTTCGACTTCATCGAGCACGACAGCCAGGGTTACCGGCTGATCTTCGAGAACGACTACGTCACCGAACCCGAGGTGGCCGCGCAGGTGCGGGTCGCCACCGAATCCTGCATCGACGCGGTATTCGCGTTGATCAGCGAGGACTCGGGCCTGGACCCGCACCGCGCCCGGATGATCGCGGTGGGCCTCGTCGGCATCAGCGTCGACTGCGCCCGCTACTGGCTCGACTCCGACCGCCCGATCTCCAAGGCGGACGCCGTCGAAGGCACCGTGCAGTTCGCCTGGGGCGGGCTATCCCACGTGCCCCTTACTCGCCTTTAGCGCCCTTGCCGGGGAGTTTGGTGACCTCGGCGCCGATGCCGAAGCCGACCCGGCGCCCGTCCGCGGGACCGATCTCGACGTAGGCGATCTTGCTGGTGTGAACCAGGAAGCGACGTCCCCGCTCGTCGTTCAGTCTCAGCAGGCCCGCCTCGCTCAGCGCGGCGCTGACCAGCTCTTCGACTTCGGCCGGCGTCTGCGCGCTGGCGATGACGAGCTCGCGCGGACTGTCCGTAATACCGATCTTGACCTCCACGGTCACCCCTTCCGTAGGCATTGAAGTCGACAGACCTGTCAGCTGCAGGCTAGTGGACGCGGCGGGCCCGCATCCGAGACAGCCCCCACCGCGGGGTTCGCGCTGAGCGAAACGATGGTCGCGGGCCGGTAACGATTCGCTTGCAGCTGGGTCCAGAACCGGGTTGGAGGGGCGATCCGTGTTTTCACATCGCTAACTTCGGCAACATGGGTACCACACTGGCCGACCTCGACAGGGTGCGGGATTACCCCGACGACGAGACCGACGAGCTCTACGGCGCGGAGGCCTACCCCGAGGGCGACTACACCTGGACCGGCTGGCCTACCGAGCTGCGCTGGCGGCCCCTCACGGCGATCATCGGCGCGGTGGTCGCCGTCGGCGCGATCGCCACCGCCGTGATCATCAACAGCGGCGACAGCGCCTCGACCAAAGCCACCGTGGCGCCGGCCCCCCAACCGGTGACGTCCGCGCCCGCCACGACGAGGAGCTCCGCCCCGCCCAGCGCGCAGCCCAGCCCCTCGAACACCCCACTGCCGCCCGAGACGGTCACCACCGTGACGACGCCCAGCGCCGCGCCGAGCCTGGCGCCGACGGGAACGCCCACCGCGGCGCCGCCCCTGACCCTGACGCCGCCGCCCGCCGCGCTGAACCCGCGCACGGTCGTCTACAGCGTGACCGGCACCAAGCAGCTGCTGGACCTGGTGAACATCGTCTACACGGATGGCAGCGGCGCATCCCAGACCGAGTTCAACGTGTCGCTGCCGTGGACCAAAGCGGTGATCCTGAACCCCGGCGTTCAGACCCCGTCGGTGGTCGCCACCAGCTTCTACGGCCGGCTGAATTGCTCGATCGTCAACGCCGCCGGCCAACTGGTGGCCGCGTCGACCACCAACTCGAGCCTGGCGACCTGCACCCGCTGAGCCCGACGCCTTGACCCGGCTACGCCGCGCTCGCGATCACGGGCGGGCGTCAGCTCAGGCCCAGCTCGTGCATCCGCCGGTCGTGCGTCTGCTGCAGCCGGTCGAAGAACGCGTTGAGCTGGCCCAGGCCGCCGGCGCCTGACATCACCAGGTCGACCAGCTCGTCGTGGTCGGCCAGCAGGTACTGGGCCTGCGTGAGCGCCTCGCCGAACAGCCGACGCGACCACAACGCCAGCCGGCTGCGTTGCTTGCCGCTGGCCGTCACCGCGGCGCGCACCTCGGCGACCACGAACTGCGAGTGCCCGGTCTCCGACAGCGCCGCCCGCACCACGCCGGCGATCTCGTCGGGCAGCCCGTCGGCGATCTCCAGATACAAGTCGGCGGCCAGGGCGTCGCCGACATAGGTCTTCACCAAGGCCTCCAGCCAGGTGCTGGGCATCGTCAGCCGGTGGTAGTTCTCCAGCGCCGAGACGTACTTCGACATCGCCGGAACCACATCGACGCCGCGGCGCTCCAGGGCGTCGCGCAGCAGCTCGTAGTGCTGCATCTCGGCCGCGGCCATGCTCGCCATCGAGATCCGTCCACGCAGGTCAGGCGCCATCCGCGCCTCGTCGGTGAGCCGGTAGAACGCGGCGATCTCGCCGTATGCCAGGACCGCGAACAACTCGTTGACGCCCGGGTGGTCGGCCGACAACCGGGGGGCGGGCGAATCGTCCGCCTGATCGGCGTCCAGGTCTGCTTCCGAGGGCTCGCAAGGGGGCCGGGTCATGGCAACACTGTAGTCGGCTGACCCGGCGCAAAAAGGGAGCCAGCCGTCGACCGGCTATCATGTACGTAGATAGCGGCTGTATTTCTTCCCAAGCCGCTATCGGCGAAATGTGCGTGCACAGCTGGCCCACCGATTTGAGCAGGGGCCCGCGACTCGGCGACGTATTCGGAGTCGGAACTCGTGCGCGCGTGACCGCGACAGAGAAACACCGACACAACCGGATATGTCACCGAAAGGCTTACTACCCACGCATGAGCACACTCGACAGCACAACTGAAATGACCTTTGCCAGCCTCGGCGTCCGCGACGAAATCGTCCGCGCCCTCGCGGAGAAGGGCATCGAGCGCCCGTTCGCGATCCAAGAGCTGACCCTGCCGCTGGCGCTCGCCGGCGACGACCTGATCGGCCAGGCCCGCACCGGCATGGGCAAGACCTTCGCGTTCGGCGTCCCGCTGCTGAACCGCATCACGTCCGGAGTCGGCGTGCGGGAGCTCAACGGCACACCGCGCGCCCTGATCGTGGTGCCGACCCGCGAGCTCTGCCTGCAGGTCACCGAGGACCTGGCCACCGCGGCCAAGTACCTGACGGCCGAGGGCGGCCGCCGGCTCTCCGTGATCTCCATCTACGGAGGTCGCGCCTACGAGCCGCAGATTGAGGCGCTGCGGGCCGGCGCCGACGTCGTGGTGGGCACCCCGGGTCGGCTGCTCGACCTGGCCCAGCAGGGCCACCTGCAGCTGGGCGGGCTGTCGGTGCTGGTGCTCGACGAGGCCGACGAGATGCTCGACCTGGGCTTTTTGCCCGACATCGAGCGCATCCTGCGCCAGATCCCCGAGGACCGGCAATCCATGCTGTTCTCTGCCACCATGCCGGGCCCGATCATCACCCTGGCCCGCACCTTCATGAACCAGCCCACCCACATCCGGGCTGAGGCGCCGCACTCGGCGGCCACGCACGACACCACCGAGCAGTTCGTCTACCGGGCCCACGCGCTGGACAAGGTGGAGCTGGTCAGCCGCGTGCTGCAGGCCGAGGGCCGCGGCGCGACGATGATCTTCACCCGCACCAAGCGCACCGCGCAGAAGGTCGCCGACGAATTGGCCGAGCGCGGCTTCAAGGTCGGCGCCGTGCACGGCGACCTGGGGCAGATCGCCCGCGAGAAGGCGCTCAAGGCCTTCCGCACCGGCGACATCGACGTGCTGGTGGCCACCGACGTCGCCGCCCGCGGCATCGACATCGACGACATCACCCACGTCATCAACTACCAGATCCCCGAGGACGAACAGGCCTACGTGCACCGGATCGGCCGCACCGGCCGCGCCGGCAAGACCGGTATCGCGGTCACCCTGGTGGACTGGGACGAGCTGCCCCGCTGGTCGATGATCGATAAGGCGCTGGGTCTGGAGAACCCCGAGCCCGCCGAGACCTACTCGAACTCACCGCACCTCTACGAGGAGCTGGGCATCCCCGGCGGGGCGGCCGGCACCGTCGGCACCCCGAAGAAGCCGCAGGGCCAACGCCGCAGCAGCGAGCGTGACGGCCAGAAGGCGGAGCGGACGGGGCGTGCCCGGTCGGGCGCGCCACGGCGACGGACCCGCGGCGGCCAGCCCGTCACCGGGCACCCCGACGGCAACGCCGCGGCCGGCGGCGCCAGCGGCGAAGCCGCCGCGGAGGCGTCCGGCAAGTCCGGGAGCAGCCGGCGTCGCCGTCGGCGCCGCAAGCCCGCCGAAGCCGGCGCGCACGCCAACTGAGCCCCGCGCCGAGGAGATGGTCAGACCCGAACGCCGGACCAAGGGCGATGTCGTGGCCGCCGTCGCCATCGCGGCCGTCGTCGCCGTCGTCGCTGGCCTGATCTGGTGGACCAGCGACGCCCGGGCCACCATCAGCCGGCCGGCCGGGGTTCCTGCGCCTAACCAGAACCCCGCCCGCCAGGTGCCGACCGCGCTCAAGGAGCTGTGGACCGCGGCGAGCCCGGCCACCACCGCGCCGGTAACGGTCGGCGGGACGGTCATCACCGGCGACGGCCGCCGGGTCGACGGGCGCGATCCCGGTTCCGGCCAGTCCCTGTGGAGCTATCAGCGCGACACCGACCTGTGCGGGGTCTCCTGGGTCTATCACTTCGCCGTCGCCGTTTATCGGGACGACCGCGGGTGCGGGCAGGTGAGCACGCTCGACGGGTCCACCGGTCGCCGCGGGCCGGCCCGCAGCGGTTACGCCGACCCGCGCGTGCAGCTGTCCTCCGACGGCACCACGGTGTTGTCGACCGGTGACACCCGGCTGGAGCTCTGGCGCTCGGACATGGTCCGCATGGTGGCATACGGCGAGACCGACGCCCGGGTGAAGCCCTCGGCACGCGGCCTGCATTCCGGCTGCAAGCTGGTGTCGGCGGCGGCGAGTTCGTCGGCGGTGTCGGTGCTGGAAAGCTGCGTGAACGAGGCCGACCTGCGGTTGGTGCTGCTACGGCCGGGCAAGGACGACGACGAACCCCAACAACGCATCGTCGCCGAGCCCGGGGTGCGGGCGGACTCCGGCGCCCGGGTGCTCACCGTGTGGGAGAACAACACCGCGGTGTACCTGCCCTCCCCGCGGCCGCGGGTCGACGTGATCGACGAAACCGGCACCACCGTGTCGAGCAACCTGCTGCCCAAAGCCCCGTCGGGCCCGGGGGCGGTCTCGCACGCGGGCAGCCTGATCACTTGGTGGACAGGCGATTCCGTCATGGTCTTCGAGACGGGCAACCTGACGCTGCGCTACACCATCGCCGCGGGCGACACGACCGCGCCGTTGGGGCCGGGCGCGATGATGGCCGGCCGCCTGCTGGTCCCGGTCACCGGCGCGATCGGCGTCTACGACCCCGTCAGCGGCGCCAGCGAGCGCTACATCCCGGTGAACCGGGCGCCCAGTGTGCCCGGGCGGGCCGTGGTTCCGGCCGTCGCGGGCCCCCGGGTGTTCGAGCAGCGCGGCGACACCGTGGTGGCCCTGGGCTGACGACGCGTGTGCGCTCACGGCATCGCGAGTGCGCTCTGGGCGGCGACACGCCGTCGCGCCGCGCCATAGGCGCACACTCGAAGCGCGCGGCGCATCGCTCAAAGCCGTACGCGCACAATCAAAGCCACTAGACCTCGACGGCGAACGTCGGCAGCGGTTTGCCGGTCTTCCAGTGCTTGAGCAACGCCTTCGCCAGCTCCCCGTAGGCCGACGAGCCCTTGTTCTTGCGGCCGGACATCACCGACGAGCCCGAGGCGCTGGCCTCGGCGAAGCGCACCGTCCGCGGGATCGGCGGGGCCAGCACCGGCATGTTGTAGCGGTCGGCGACGTCCATCAGAACGTCGCGGGTGTGGGTGGTCCGCGAGTCGTACAGCGTCGGCAACGCGCCCAGCAGCCGCAGTTCCGGGTTCGTGATCTGCTGGACGTCGGCGACCGTGCGCAGGAATTGGCCGACGCCGCGGTGCGCCAGCGTTTCGCATTGCAGCGGCACCATCACCTCGTCGGCGGCGGTCAGCCCGTTGAGGGTGAGCACCCCCAGCGACGGCGGGCAGTCGATGATGACCACGTCGAAGTCGTCGGAGACCTTGGCCAGCGCGCGCTTGAGCGCGTACTCGCGACCGGCGCGCATCAACAGCATCGCCTCGGCGCCGGCCAGGTCGATGTTGGCCGGCAGCAGCGTCATGCCCTCCATCGTCGTGACCAGCGCCGCGTTCGGCTCGACCTCACCGAGCAGCACCTCGTGCACCGACACCGGGAGCTTATCGGGATCCTGGCCCAGCGAGAACGTCAGGCAGCCCTGCGGATCCAGGTCGACCAGGAGCACCCGCTGGCCCTCGTCCACCATCGCCGCCCCCAGCGAGGCAACCGTCGTAGTCTTGGCCACGCCGCCCTTCTGGTTGGCCACCGCCAATACCCGGGTCTTTCTCACTAGCGCCCGCCCCTCCTTGTTGCCACGGTCACAGTGCCCATCCTGGCATGTTCGATCGCCCCGCGCTGCGGCCGAGGGCCCCGGGGTGTCGTCCGGCAGAATCGATCGATATGGGCCTGCACAACCACCGACTTGTACTGCTCCGCCACGGCCAGACCGAGTGGTCGAAATCCGGCCAGCACACCAGCCGAACCGACCTCGAGCTCACCGACACCGGCCGCGTCCAGGCCGAGCTCGCCGGCCGCGTCCTGCGCGAACTCAACCTCACCGACCCGTTGGTGGTCAGCAGCCCGCGCATCCGGGCCCTGACCACGGCCAAGCTCGCCGGGCTGGCCGTCGACGAGGTCTCTCCCCTGCTCGCCGAATGGGATTACGGGGCCTACGAGGGGCTGACGACCCCGCAGATCCAGGAATCCGTGCCCGACTGGCTGGTCTGGACGCACGGCTGCCCCGGCGGCGAGAGCGTGGCGCAGGTCAGCGCCCGCGCCGATGAGGCCGTCACATTCGCGTTGGAGCACATGGACTCGCGCGACGTGGTGTTCGTTGGGCACAGCCACTTCTCGCGTTCGGTCATCACCCGCTGGGTGGAGCTGCCGCTCGTCGAGGGCAGCCGCTTCTGGATGCTCGCCGGCTCCCTCGCGGTGTGCGGATTCGAGCACGGGGTGCGTCAGCTCGCCGCGCTCGGCCTGACCGCCCAGCCACAGGCGATCAAACCCGGGTGAGCACCCAACCGCCGTTCGCGCTGTGCGGACCGAAGCAAACCCTGCTCGCCGAGGGGGTGCGCGAGCGCTACCGCGACGTGGCGGCGGCGCAGGACGCCCTGAGGTCAGGGTTGGCCCCAATAGTGCTGGGTGCGTTGCCTTTTGACGTCGACCGGCCCGCGGCGCTGCTGACGCCCGAGGCCGTGCGCCGCACCGACGTCCCCCCGGACTGGCCGACGGGCCCGCTGCCGCCGGTGCGCATCGCCGCCGCCGACCCGCCGCCGGACGCCTACCGCCGCCGCATCGTCCGGGCTCGCGATCAGCTCACCGCGCCCGACAGCCTGCTGAGCAAGGTGGTGCTGTCCCGCGCGCTGCGGCTGGTCGCCGACGCCCCCCTGGACGCGCGCGTCATCCTGCGCCGCCTCATCGCCGCCGATCCGGCCGCCTACGGCTACCTGGTCGACCTGACCGCCGCAGGCGACGATTACGCCGGGGCGGCGCTGGTGGGCGCCAGCCCCGAACTGCTGGTGGCGCGCTCCGGCGACCGGGTCACCTGCCGGCCGTTCGCCGGGTCGGCCCCCCGCGCGGCCGATCCGGACGCCGACGCGGCGAACGGCGCCGCGCTGGCCGGCTCGGCCAAGGACCGGCACGAGCACCAGCTGGTGATCGAGACGATCCGGGCCGCCCTGGAGCCGCTGTGCGACGAGCTGACGATCGCCGCCGAGCCCGAGTTGAGCCGCACCGCGGCGGTGTGGCACCTGTGCACGCCGATCAGCGGCCGCCTGCGCGACACCTCAACCACCGCAATCGATTTGGCACTGGCGCTGCATCCCACCCCCGCGGTGGGCGGCGTGCCCACCAAGGCCGCGGTCGAGCTCATCGCCGAGCTGGAAGGCGACCGCGGGTTCTACGCGGGGGCGGCGGGCTGGTGCGACGCCCGGGGCGACGGCCGCTGGGTGGTGGCCATCCGCTGCGCGCAGCTGTCGGCGGACCGGCGCAGCGCGTTGGCCCGCTCCGGGGGCGGCATCGTCGCCGAATCCGATCCCGACGAGGAAGTCGCGGAAACCACAACGAAATTCGCCACGATCCTCAACGCATTGGACGTAAAGCGATGACCATTCGCCGCGCCAAACCCGAAGACGCCGCCGCCATCATCGAAATGATTCGCGCGCTGGCCGAATTCGAAAATGCCGCCGACCAATGTACCGTCACCGAAAAACAAATCACCGCAGCCCTTTTCGACCCTAGCCCGATATTGCACGGACACGTCGCGGAAGCCGACGGCGAGGTCGCCGCGATGGCGCTGTGGTTTCTCAACTTCTCCACCTGGGACGGCGCGGCCGGCATCTACCTCGAAGACCTGTTCGTGCATCCGCGCTTTCGCCGTCGCGGCCTGGCGCGCGCGCTGCTGGCGACGCTGGCGGCCGAATGCCTTGCCAAGGGCTACACGCGGTTGTCCTGGGCGGTGCTGAATTGGAACACCGACGCGATCGCCCTGTACGACGGCGTCGGCGGTGAACCGCAGAGCGAGTGGACCACCTACCGGCTGTCGGGCCCGCGGTTGGCCGACCTGGCCGAGTCGCGCTGATCGCCGCCACCGGCCCACCGCACGCCGGCGGGGCTGAAGAGCAGGCCGAGCACGGCCAGCGCCGCGCACCCCGCGGGAATCCCGAAGCCGGGCCGGTGCGAGTCGACCGCCAGGTACCACGCCACGGGGAGCAACAGCAGCTGGGTGATCACGGCCAGCCCGCGCCCCCAGCGCTTGCCGAGGATGAGCGCACGTCCGGCAGCCAACACCACGGCCCCGACCAGGACGAAGAAGACCGCCGTGCCCAGGCCGTTGACCACGCGCTGATCTGCCCCGGCGGCACCCCGCACCACCAGCACCACCGCCATGACCAGCCCGGCCGCCCCCTGCAACGCCACGAGCAGCCCGGCGCCGCGCACGGCGGCCGGGGCGGCCCCGGGGTTGCGGCGGAAGACTGTCACCCGCGTCAGCGTAGTCACCCCGCCGCGGGGGGAGTTCCCCACAGCACGGCCTTAACCGGCCCGCATAAGCTCGTGCATCATGCGCGCCGTGCTGATCGTGAACCCGACCGCCACCTCCACGACCCCGGCCGGTCGCGACCTGCTGGCGCACGCGCTCAAGAGCCGCCTGGAGCTCACCGTCGAACACACCCACCACCGAGGTCACGGCACCGAACTCGCGGAGAAGGCGGTCGCGGACGGCGTCGACCTGGTCGTGGTGCACGGCGGCGACGGCACGGTCAGCGGTGTGGTCAACGGCCTGCTCGGCCGTCCGGGCTCGAATTCCGGGCCCACCGGCCCGGTGCCTGCGGTCGCGGTGGTTCCCGGCGGTTCGGCGAACGTGCTGGCGCGCTCGCTGGGGATCTCGCGGGACCCGGTGGCCGCGACCAACCAGCTCATCCAGCTGATCGACGACTATCGCCGCCACCACACCTGGCGCCGGATAGGGCTGATCGACTGCGGTGAGCGGTGGGCGGTCTTCAACACCGGGATGGGGGTCGACGCGGAGGTGGTCGCCGCGGTCGAGGCCGAACGCGACAAGGGCGGCAAGGTCACGGCGTGGCGCTACATCCGCGCGGCGGTGCCCGCCGTGTGGGGCTACACGCGCCGCGAGCCGATGCTGCAGCTCGAATTGCCCGGCCGCGAACCCATCCCGGGGGTGAGCTTCGTCTTCGTCTCCAACTCCAGCCCCTGGACGTTCGCCAACGATCGGCCGGTATGGACCAATCCCGGCTGCACCTTCGAGTCGGGCCTGGGAGTGTTCGCGCCGAAGAGCATGAAGACGATCCCGACGCTGCGCATCGTGCGGCAGATGTTCGCCAAACGGCCCAAGTTCGCGTTCGACCACCTCGTCACCGAGGACGACGTGCCGTGTTTGCGGGTGACCTCGGCCGGGGGCCCGGTCGCCTGCCAGTTCGACGGCGACTACCTCGGCGTGCGCGAAAGCATGACGTTCCGGGCGGTCCCGGACGCGCTGGCCGTGGTCGCGCCTCCGCTAAAAAATCACTCTGAGCTGCGATAACGAAGCGCCAAGGGGCCGGGCGGCGAATATTTTCTCCGAGATCGGCCAGTCAGTGTAGTACAACGGAGTAATGGCCCGGCTACGGAACGGTCAAAGTGAGATTGCCCACGAGGTAACGCACGCTATTGACTTCTGTTGGGCCTGTGAAACGATCGAAAGGTTGCATGCAGAAAGTTAGATAGGGGTACGGACCCTTTTCTTGTGCACGCGTTAACAGCCGAAGAAAATTGGCCGTGCGCCTTGCTGCGCACTCAGTGAGGAGTAACAACTTATGGATTGGCGCCACAAGGCGGTCTGTCGCGACGAAGACCCGGAGCTGTTCTTCCCGGTAGGGAACAGCGGCCCGGCGCTCGCGCAGATCGCTGACGCGAAACTGGTCTGCAATCGGTGCCCGGTAACCACAGACTGCCTTTCCTGGGCCCTGAATACCGGCCAGGATTCGGGCGTCTGGGGCGGCATGAGTGAAGACGAGCGGCGCGCACTCAAGCGTCGCAACGCCCGGACGAAGGCCCGTAGCGGAGTCTGACTCGGTTTAGACCACACAGCGCGGCCTCGACGAAAGTCGGGGCCGCGCTGTTGTGTCGGCCGCACACCTACAACACCAATCGGGTTCGCCGGCCGATGGGCACCCGCAGCACCACGTCGGTGCCGCGGGACGGGGCCTGACGCATGCCCAGCGTGCCGTCCAGCTCGGCCGACACCAGCGTCCGCACGATCTGCAGGCCGAGGCTGTCGGACGTCTCCAGGCTGAAGCCTTCCGGCAAACCACGGCCGTCGTCGTGCACGACGACGTCGAGCCAGCGCGCCGAACGCTCGGCGCGGATGGTCACCGAGCCCTCCTCGGCGGCGGGGTCGAAAGCGTGCTCGATCGCGTTCTGAACCAGTTCGGTGATCACCATGATCAGGGCGGTCGCGCGGTCGGAGTCCAGCACGCCCAGGTCGCCGACCCGGTTGATCCGGATCGGCCGGTCGACCGACGCGACGTCGTTCATGATCGGCAGGATCCGGTCGATCACCTCGTCGAGGTTGACCTGCTCGTCCACCGACATCGACAGCGCGTCGTGCACCAAGGCGATGGACGAGACCCGGCGCACCGACTCGATCAGGGCCTCCCGGCCTTCGGCGTTGGCCGTCCGGCGGGCCTGCAGCCGCAGCAGCGCCGCCACCGTCTGCAGGTTGTTCTTCACCCGGTGGTGGATTTCCCGGATCGTCGCGTCCTTGGAGATCAGGGCCCGGTCGCGGCGCTTCACCTCGGTGACGTCGCGGATCAGCACCGCGGCGCCGGCGCTGGCGCCGTCGACCACCAGCGGCAGCGTGCGCAACAGCACCGTGGCGCCGCCGGCGTCCACCTCCATGCGCATGCTGCGCCCGCCGGCCAGCAGGTCGAGCACGTGCTCCGCCAGCTCCTGCGCCTCGAACGGGTCGGAGACCAGCGGCCGCGTGACCTTGACCAGGTTGCGGCCCTCCAGCTCGGTGGTCAGGCCCATCCGGTGGTAGGCCGAAACCGCGTTGGGACTGGCGTAGGCGACGACGCCGTTGACGTCCAACCGGATGAAGCCGTCGCCGGCCCGCGGCGTGGAGCGCGACATGACCACGTCGCCCACGTCGGGGAAGGTGCCCTCGGCGAGCATGGCGACCAGATCCCGGGCGCAGTCCCGGTAGGCCGTCTCCAGGTGGCCGGACGCGCGGTCGGCCGCGACGGCGGTCTGATGCCGGGTCAGCACGGCCACCACCTGCCCCCCGTACCGCACCGGGGACGCCTCGACGTGCGGGCCGGGCAGCCACGAATCCTCTTGCGCCGCTTCGCCATCCCGCTGCGCCAGGCCGGAATCGAAGGTCTCGGCGACGAGCGCCAGCCGGTCGGCGGCGACGACGCTGCCGACCGAGTCGGTCAGCAGCACCGTGGGCGCGGTGTTCGGCCGGCACTGCGCCACGCACACCAACATGCCGTCGTCGCGGCGAACCCACATCAGGTAGTCGGCGAAGGACAGGTCCGCCAGCAGCTGCCACTCCCCCACCACCGCGTGCAGGTGATCCACGGCGTTGCCGGGCAGCACGGTGTGTTCGGCAAGCAGGTCACCGAGAGTCGACATCGCTCACTCCCCGGGCAATTCCCCGGCAGCGGACAAGAAAGGCTTCAAGGTTTAGCTGATCACGGCAATCAGGTCGCCCGCCTGGATGACATCGCCCACCGAGACGCTCACCTTGCTCACCGTGCCGTCGACCTCAGCCAGGACCGGGATCTCCATCTTCATCGACTCCAGCAGCACCACGACGTCGCCTTTGCCGATCTGGTCACCCTCGTTGACTACGACTTCGAGCACGCTGGCCACGATCTCGGCGCGCACATCCTCGGCCATCTTCACCCCACTCGTTTCGGCCATTGCGCAGGCTGGCTGCTGGTCCATCTAGCTTCCGTCAGGCTCGGTGTATATCGAACCACAGGCCCCCGGCCCACCGCGGCGCACGGGGCCCCGACAGGCCGTGCGAGAATGTGAGGCAAGCTAACGGGCGCCGGGCGCCCGGTTTCGATCAATCAACGGAGGTTTTCCGAAATGGCCAAACGGGGCCGCAAGAAGCGCGACCGCAAGCACAGCAAGGCCAACCACGGCAAGCGGCCCAACGCCTGAGGCCCGCTACCGCGTCTCTCGGATGATGGTGGTCCGGCGGATCTCCAGCCGTAGCCGCTCGCGCAGGCCCTCGGGGGCCTTCTCGCCTTTGCACTTGGTGGCGATCAACGCCTTGATGCGCTCCTCGAGGCCGTAGTGCTTGAAGCAGCCGGGGCACGCCTCGAGGTGGCGGCGCAGCTGGTCGCGGGACTCCGGCGTGCATTCGCCGTCGAGCAGCAGCCAGACCTGGCGAATCACCTCGGCACAGCCGACGGCGCCGTGAGCGTCGTCGTTGGGGCACGTGTCGCCGGGGCCCGACAACTCGCTCATGACGACACCTCCTCGTGCGCCTGGTGGCCGCGGTTGAAACCCCGCTCCTTGGCCACGTCAGCCAGCAGCGACCGCAGTTGACGGCGGCCGCGGTGCAGCCGTGACATTACCGTCCCGATGGGCGTATCCATGATTTCCGCGATTTCCTTGTACGGAAAACCCTCGACATCGGCGTAGTAGACGGCCATCCGGAATTCCTCCGGCAACGCCTGCAGCGCTTCCTTGATCTCGTTATCCGGCAGCGCCTCCAGCGCCTCGACCTCGGCCGAGCGCAGCCCGGTGGACGAGTGCTCGGCGTTGGACGCCAGCTGCCAGTCGGTGATCTCCTCGGTGGGGTACTCGGCCGGCTGGCGCTGCCTCTTGCGGTAGCTGTTGATGTAGGTGTTGGTCAGGATCCGGTACAGCCACGCCTTGAGGTTGGTGCCGGCCCTGAACGAGCGGAAGCCCGCATAAGCCTTGACCATCGTCTCTTGCAGCAGGTCTTCCGCGTCGGCGGGATTGCGGGTCATGCGCAGGGCACCGCCGTACAGCTGGTCCAGCAGGGGAATCGCGTCGCGCTCGAAGCGCGCCATCAGCTCCGCGTCCGTCTCGGGCGGGCCGGGATCGGGAATCTCCTGTGCTGTCGCGCCGTCTGTGTCGGCCATGTCGATTACCCCGGTCCCTTCCGCTGCGGTGTCGCCGGACAGCGCTGCAAGCGCCACCGGGCTTGCCAGAAAGCAAGCCAACTGGTCGGCACCCGTTGGACGGTCCAACAGGGTGGTCGCCGCTGACACCAAACCGCTCCTCCCAATCTAGAGGCTGCCACCGACAGTGTCTGCCTGGGTGCGCCTACGTAACTTCAGAGACCGATTGAGTCAACAGCGGGGGCCGACGTGCTATTTCCCGGCGGAGTCCGTCGCCGCCCGTCCCCCGGTCCGGGCGGGAGCGGCAGGACGTTAATGTGACGCCATGTCCCTGAACGGCAAGACCATGTTCATCTCCGGCGCCAGCCGCGGTATCGGCCTGGCGATCGCCAAGCGCGCCGCCCAAGACGGCGCCAACATCGCCCTGATCGCCAAGACCGCCGAGCCCCACCCCAAGCTGCCCGGCACGGTGTACACCGCCGCCAAGGAGCTGGAGGAGGCCGGCGGGCAGGCCCTGCCGATCGTGGGGGACGTCCGGGACCCGGAGTCCGTGGAGGCCGCGGTGGCCAAGGCCGTCGAGCAGTTCGGCGGCATCGACATCTGCGTCAACAACGCGTCGGCGATCAACCTGGGGTCCATCACCGAGGTGCCGATGAAGCGGTTCGACCTGATGAACGGCATCCAGGTGCGCGGCACGTACGCGGTGTCGCAGGCCTGCATCCCGCACCTGAAGAAGGCGGACAACCCGCACATCCTGACGCTGTCGCCGCCCGTGCTGCTCGGCAAGGAGTGGCTGAAGCCGACCGCGTACATGATGGCCAAGTTCGGCATGACGCTGTGCGCGCTGGGCATCGCCGAGGAGATGCGCGAGGCGGGCATCGCGTCGAACACGCTGTGGCCGCGCACGCTGGTGGCCACCGCCGCGGTGCAGAACCTGCTCGGGGGTGACGAGGCGATGGGCCGCGCCCGCAAGCCGGAGGTGTACTCCGACGCCGCGTACGTGATCCTCAACAAGCCCGCCCGCGAGTACACCGGCAACACCCTGCTGTGTGAGGACGTGCTGCTGGAGTCCGGCGTCACCGACCTGTCGGTCTACAACTGCGTGCCGGGCGGGCAGCTCGGTGTCGACTTCTGGGTCGACGGCGTGAACCCGCCGGGGTACTCGGGCCCCTAGCCGGGCCGGGCCCTGATGCCTCGCGCCGCCACGCCCGCGCTCGCCGCGCTGGTGAAAGCCGGTGTGCCGCATGAGGTTGTCACGTTCGACCACGATCCGCGCGAGCGCTCGTTCGGCGCCGAGGCGGTCCACGCGCTGACCGAGCGCGGCATCGCACCCGAACAGGTCTTCAAGACCCTCGTCATCGCGGTGCCCGGCGCGCTGGCCGTCGCGATACTGCCTGTGCCGGAGCGGCTTTCGCTGAAGGCGAGCGCCGCGGCGCTGGGGGTGGCCAAAGCGGTCATGGCCGAGTCCGCCGCCGCCGAGCGGGCCACCGGCTACCTGGTGGGCGCCGTGTCGCCGTTCGGGCAGCGCAAGACCCTGCCGACGGTCGTGGACGCGGGCGCGCTGGACTTCGAGCGGGTGTACTGCAGCGCGGGCCGGCGAGGCTGGGACGTCGGCGTTTCGCCACAGGACCTGATCCGGTTGACGAATGCGGTCACCGCGGACATCCGCGGCTAGGCCCGTTCGCCCGCCTCGCTCAGAAAACCCTCGATCACGGGGGCGAGCTCGGTCGCGTTGTGCACGATGTCGATGTGACCGCCCGAATGCAGGTGGAGAACCGCATGGGGCAGCAACCGGTGCAGGAGGTGGGCGTTGGCCACCGGGATGATCGGGTCGTCGGTGCCCGAGACGATCAGCGTCTCCTGCCGCACCGCGGGCAGCGCGAACAGGCTCGTCCAGACCGACCCGGCGAGCAGTTGATGCAGGTAGCCCATCTTCGAACCGGCGTGTAACTGCCGCACGAACAGCTTCGCCACGTCTTCGCCGTGGGCGCGGACGGTGCCGCCGTAGAGGTCACCGGCGATCGAAGCGGCGTAGTTGGGATCCGAGAACCGGCGCGGGGTGGCCATTTTCGCCAGCACGAAGGGGCTGGCCGGCACCATGAGGATGCCGGTGCCCGTCGCCACCAATACCATGCGCCTGCATCGGCGTGGATTCTGGAACGCGAACTGCTGCGCCAGCGCCCCGCCCCAGGACAGCCCGAAGATGTCGACGACCCCGATGCCGAGTTTGGACAACACCCGGCCCAACACCCAGGCCAGATAGGGAAACCCGTAGGGCAGGGGCGAGGTCGGCGACCCCCCGGTACCCGGCACATCGAACCTCACGACGGTCATCGGCAGCTGCTCGACCAGCGGGTCGAGCACCTCCAGGCTGGCGCCGATGCCGTTGCAGAGCACGAGCGGCACTCCGGTTCCCCGACGGATGTTGACCCGGATCCGCTGCCCGCCGGCGCTGACGTAACGCTCCTGGCCCACCGTGCTCGGCTGGACCACCCGCAGGCGCCGCTGTTGTTGTGGGCTGCGCCTCACTCACTTCTCCATCACATAGCCGCCGGGAGCGGGTCCGAGCGGCGGGAGTCCCTCGCCGCCAAGGGCTTTCGGGGCATCGACCTCCGGGCCGCTGCGCTCGGCGAGCCACTCCACGTAATCCGGCCACCAGGAGTCCTTGGACTGCTGCGACGACTCCAGCCACTCTTGCGGATCCTCCGCCTCGACCGGTCCGGTCCGGTACGAAGCCTTCGGGTTGCCCGGCGGGTTGACCAGAGCCGCGATGTGGCCGCTGGTGGACAGCACGTACCGGTTGTCCTTGCTGCCGAGCAGCCGTGCGCTGCGGTACGTGGCCTGCCACGGCGAGATGTGGTCGGCGACGCCGCCGACGACGTAGGCGTCGGCGGTGACCTTCGACAGGTCCACCGGGGTGCCGAGCATCTCGACCCCGCCGGGGGTGACCAGGGCGTTGCGCACGGCCATCAGCACCATGTCGCGGTGCAGCGCGGCCGTCATCCGGGTGGTGTCGGCGTTCCAGAACAGCACGTCGAACGGCGCCGGCTTGCGTCCCTGGACGTAGTTGTTCACCCAATACCGCCACACCAGGTCGGTGGGCCGCAGCCAGGCGAACATCTCGGCCATGTCCCGACCGTCCAGGTAGCCCTTTCGGGCCGAGACCCGGATCGCCGCCTGGGCCGCGCGATCGCTCATCACCGCGGCAGCCAGGCCCGCCCGGTTCTCGTCCAGCACGGTGACGGACAGGTTGAGGCCGGCCACCCGGTCACCGCGGCCGATCTCGGCCAGGTGGGCCGCCGTCATCGCGGCCAGGATTCCGCCCGAGCAGGTGGCCAGCAGGTGGGTGCGGTCGGTCCCGCTGATCTTCTCCACCGCGTCCATCGCCTCGATGATCGCCGCGCCGTACGCGTCGAAGCCCCAATCCCGATGGCGCTTCTGCGGATTGCGCCAGGAGACGACGAACACCTGCTGCCCCTGGGCGACGAAGTACTCGATCATGCTGCGGCCGGGCGCGATGTCCATGATGTAGTACTTGTTGATCACCGGCGGCACCAACAGCAGCGGGACCTCACGGACCTTCGCGGTCTGCGGCGCGTATTGGATCAGTTCGAACATGGACGTGCGCAGCACGACCGCTCCCTTGGTGAGGGCCAAGGTCTCGCCCACCGCGTAGGCGTCGGGCTCGACCATCGCGGGCACCCGGGGCTTCGAAAGCATGTCCCGCGCAAACGCTTTCAGGCCCCGCACCGCGCTCAGGCCGCCGGTGTCGATCATCGCCTTCCAGCCGAGCGGGCTGATCAGCGGGTTGTTACTGGGGGCCAGACCCTCGACCAGATTGTCGACGACGAACCGCATCCTCTCCTGGTCGCGCCAGTCCAGCCCGGCGTCGGCGAGCAGCCCCTCGGCGGTCTCCGCGCCGGCGAGATAGGCCTGCATGATCCGGTGCAGCACCGGGTTCTGCTCCCAGGCCGGGTCGGCGAATCGCTTGTCGGCGCGCGCCGGCACCCGGTGTGAGTTGCCGGCCGCGACGGCGCCGAGCTCGCGGGTGAGAGCCCCGATCCGGCCGGCCACCGCGCCGGGCTGCTTGGCGAGGCCGACGGCGAATCGGGTCCAGGTGTCGTCGGGCATCATCCGGCCGGCGAACGGCTTGGTGGCGCTCGTCAAGAGCAGGTCGAGGGGTGCGGCGAGCTCTTCGGCTCTGGCGGTTTGGGTGACCATGGTTATCGCATGCTTTCTACTGCGGGGATGTTGATGTCGCGCTTCTGGACCTTGCCGGTGGGCCCCTTGGGCAGCGCGTCGACGAGCCACACCAAACGCGGGTACTTGTAGGCGGCCACGCGCTGCTTCACGTATTCGCGCAGTTCCTCCGGCGCCGCGGAAGCGCCCTCCTTGAGCGCGACGGCGGCGCCGACCTCCTCACCGAGGGAGTCGTGCGGAATACCGACGACGGCGGCTTCGGCCACCGCCGGATGCTCATAGAGCACTTCCTCGACCTCGCGGGGATAGACGTTGTACCCGCCGCGGATGATCAAGTCCTTTGTGCGGTCGACGATGTAGAAGTAGCCGTCCTCGTCGACGCGGCCGACGTCGCCGGTGTTCAGCCACCCGTCGGGCGTGATGGTGGCCCGCGTCGC
Organism: Mycobacterium sp. E1715; assembly: GCF_001667625.1. Lineage (NCBI taxonomy): Bacteria > Bacillati > Actinomycetota > Actinomycetes > Mycobacteriales > Mycobacteriaceae > Mycobacterium > Mycobacterium sp. E1715. The sequence goes on along the minus strand of NZ_LZJJ01000024.1, from coordinate 7,218 downwards.
CTCCGGCAGGTTCCAGTAGCCCTTCATCACGTTATGGCCGCGGATCTGAATCTCTCCGGTCTGGCCCCGCGGGACCTCGGCGCCACCGAAGTCGACGACCCGCATCTCGACACCCTCGATCGGGGTGCCGATCGAGCCCGCCTTGCGGGGGCGATCGGGATGATTGAACGCCGCGACCGCCGTGCTCTCGGAAAGCCCGTACCCCTCCAAAACGGTGCACTGGAACGTCTTTTCAAAGTCGGCGAGGACCTGGACGGGCAGTGCGGCGCCGCCGGAGGCGCAGGTCCGCAAGCTCCGCGTCGCGCCCGTCGAGGCCTGATCGGCCACGCCGAGCAACGCCGAGTACATGGTCGGCACCCCCTCGAAGATCGTGACGGTGTCACGCTCGATCACCTGGAGCGCCTTGAGCGGGTCGAACCGAGGGATGAGTGTCAGCATCGCGCCCGCAAGAACGGAAACGTTGAGCCCGCAGGTGAGTCCGAAAACATGGAAGAGGGGCAAGCAGCCCATCACCACATCGTCCGGCCCCGCCCCGAGCAGGGTGCGAACGCCGACCTCGGCGATGCGCCGGAGGCTCCCATGAGTAAGCATGGCGCCCTTGGGTTTTCCGGTGGTCCCGGAGGTGTGCAAGATGACCGCGACATCGTCGTCGCTGCGCTGTATCGCGGTGGTCTGCTCCGGCAGGTCCGCGACGAGCTTCATCAGGTCCGCGTCATCGACGAGCCAGCATCGCGCCCCGCCACGGGCCGCCGCCGGGATGACCTCGTCGGCGAAAGCCGGCGTCGCAAAGAGCGCCGTGGCGCCGCTGTTCGAGAGGTAGTAGGCGATCTCCCGCTCTTTCAGCAGCGGGTTCATCGGGACCGCGACGGCGCCCCGATACATGATGCCGTAGAACGCGACCGCGAAGGCCGGTGTGTTGGGCAGCATCACACCGACCCGGTCGCCGGGCCGGATCCCCGCCCGTTCCAGCAGCGTCGCCACCCGCGCCGCGGCGGCGTCGAGTTCGGCGAAGGTGAATGTCAGGTCGTCGCAACGCAGCGCGATGCGTTCGGGGTGACGGTCCTTCGACGCGATCAGGTGGGCGCTCAGTGCCGCCATGGTGTGCCTCCGGGACGAGTTCTTCGGGCGTGCTTCCAGCGTCATCCCGGCAACCTCCGATCACAATGTTAGCCGAAACAACACCGCGCCCGGTTGACTGTGACCGGTCACATTCGCCGCCGGTCAGGAATAAGGTTCGCGTTATGGGCGGCGTGGCGGTTGACCCGCATGTGGTGGAGCTCAGCAAGCTCATGCTGGCGCGCGCGCCCGCGCTGGGCAGGGCCATGGCCGACGTGCTTTGCCGGGACATCGACGCCTACCGCGACGACACCGTCGTCACGAAGGGTCAGGTGGCCGAGAGTTGCGTGGCGAACGTGGCTTTCATCTTTCATTCGCTCACCGGCGAGGACGATGTCGACGTCTCGCCCGCCGAGCGCACCGGCACCGAGCGGGCGACCGCCGGGGTGCCGCTGCCGGCGGTCATGACCGCCTACCGCATCGGTTTCCGGTTCATGTGGGAGGAGACCCTGGCCGTCGCCCGCGCCGCGGCGATACCGACCGACGCCATCCTGGATGCCACCGCACGCATCTTCTTCGCGCAGGAGACTTTCACCCAGGCGATGGCCACGGCCTACCGCCAGCAGCTCACCACACAGCTCCTCGAGCGTGAAGAAGAGCGGTCGGCTTTGGTCGAGGCGCTGCTGTCGCAGCGGATGACTGACAAGCAGAGCCTTTGGGAGGCAGCGGATTTACTGCGGTTACCGGCGTCTGGGCCCTACGTCGTGGTGGCCGCGAAGCTGCCGGCCGTTGGGCGTTTGGGCCTCCCGGCGATCGAGAACAAGCTGTCCGCCCGCGACATCCGTTCGGCGTGGCGGCTCTCCCCGGACCTCCAGGTCGGGATCGTTGCGCTCAAAGGCCCGCGGGTTTCCGCCCCTTTGAGAATCTTGGTCGAGGTGCTCGGTCAGGCCGCGACTGCGCGGGTCGGCATCAGTCCGCCGTTTCGGAGCCTGACCGACACCGGCGACGCCTTGCGGTTAGCCCGGGCGGCGGCCGGCAGTAAGCAATCAGGGGACTCGCTCGTGTCGGTGTTCGATGACACTCCACTCGCGTTGGCGGCCGTCAGCGCACCCGAGGTGATGGGCAAGATCAAGTCCGTGCTGTTGCAGCGGCTTAACGAGTTGGCCGCGGATGAGCGCTCGATCCTGCTCAACACATTTCAGGCCTGGCTCGACGCGGACGGTTCCGCGAACGACGCCGCGGCGAAGATCTTCTGTCATCCCAATACGGTGCGGCACCGGCTGCGCCGCATCGAAGAGCTGACGGGCCGCTCTGTGTCGCGACCGCGGGATCTCGCCGAGCTGTGCCTGGCGTTCGAGGCCGAGCGGCGGCTGCCCTGACGGGCACCGCCGTCGCCGAGATTGCCGTGGGGGTCGTGGTTTGCCCGTGGATCACAACCGCCGCCGCAATCTCGGCGCCGAAAGTCGGTCCGCCCTGACTAGATGGCCCGGGTGCCCCGCCTAGGCGGCGGGCCGGGCCAGTGTGTCCACAACGTGCTTGGCGCGGTTGCGAACCTGGATGGCGTTGATGATGTCGACGATGCCGATGGCGATCAACCAGCAACCCGCGACGAGGGTCAGGATCGCGATCGAATCCAACGGCGAGACGATCAGCACGGCCCCGCCGACCACGATGATCAAGCCGGAGAGCACCTGCCAGCCGCGGCCGGGCATGTGGTCGAACGACAGCGCCGCGGCCAGGATGGTCATCCCGCGGAACAGCCAGCTGACGCCGATCCAGATCGCCAGCAGCGTGACGGCCTCGAATTTGTCGCGAAAACAGAAGAACCCCAGCACGATTGACACGACGCCGGTGAGGAACGTGAGCACCCGCATAGCGGCGCCCACGTCTGTGCCAAAGGCCGTGAACACGTAGCCGATGCCGGAAGCCACCAGGTAGATCCCGAACAGGACACCCGCGACGAAGAGTGTCTTGCCCGGCCAGGCCAGCACGATGACACCGAGTGCCACCGCCAGCACGCCGATGAGCAGAAGCAGCTGCCACGCGCTGCGCGCCAGCTGTTGCAATGGACCTTCAAAAACGGTCCGGTCGGTAGTTGTCATGACCATATGATTTGCCAGTTCCGATGTCGAAGATAAGGGCCCTTTGGCCACAATTCGGCATCACCCACGTGTTGTGCGCGGCGCGCCCATCTGACACCCTTCGCTCATCAGCGGTGCATCACATAGGAGGAGCGCATGGACGCAAAGCGGTCAATCGACCCGAGGGCCATCGTCGCCGCGGGCCTGCTGGCTTTCACCGGGCTGCTGACCGTCGGCGTCGGCGTCGGCAAGGCCGAGACGATCCAAACCGAGGGCAACTATCCGACCCGGGAGGCATGTCAGGACGCCGGGCCGGGGGTCAAGGCCACGACGCCGGGAAACTGGAACAACTTCTGGTGCGTGCCGGACCGTTTGATCGCCGGAAGTTGGCGCCTGGTCTTGAGCAACTGACGGCGACCGGGCCAAGGGCGCGTCCTAGTACGTGTAGAAGCCCTCGCCGGACTTGATGCCGAGCTTGCCGGCGTCGACGTAGGACTGCAGCAACTCACGCACGTGTTCGGGAAGGTGCGGGAACTCCTGGGCATAGTGGTTTTCGATGTCGAGCACGACGTCGAGGCCCACGGCGTCCATCATCTGGAACGGACCGGCCGGCACGCCGAGGTTGACCTTGAACATGCCGTCGACGTCCTCGGGACGGGCCACCCCCTCCGCTACCACCGCCAGCGACTCGCGTTTGATGGCGGCCCAGATGCGATTGAAGATGAAGCCGGTGCATTCCTTGCGCGCCTCGAAGGGATGGACGCCGAACTCCGGCAGGACGGTCAGCAGGGTGTCGAGTAGTCCCCGATCGGTCTGACCGTCGGACATCAGATCCACGCCGATGGAGGCCGGAGGCATATAGAAGTGCATGTTGCACAGCCGCGACTTGTCCTTCACGTACGTTGCCATCAGGCGCGACGGGTACGACGACGAATTGGTGGCGAAGATCGTATCCGCCGGCGCCGCCTGGTCGATCTGGTCCCAGGCGGCGATCTTGACCTCGAGCTTTTCTGGAACCGACTCGACCACCAGCCATGCGCCGTCGAGCGCCTCTTCCAGCGAGCCCGTCGCGACCGCCTGACCGATCTCACCAAAACCACGCTCCTGCAACAACTTTGGCAGGTTCTGCGCGACGAAGTCGACCGCCGAGGCGCGCTGTTCGGCGCGGGGCGCGAAGATCCGCACCGTCCCGCCGCGGCTGGCGAACATCAGCGCGATGCGGCGCCCGAGCGTACCCGCCCCGATCACCGCCACCGGGCGGTCACGGATCTCCTCGAAGGTGTGGGTGTACGAGCCGGTCACCCATGCATGGTAAAGCGCACGTGGACCCCGCGGATCCGTCGCCGAACCACAAAGGTGGCCCGGATGTTGTCTCGCGCGAACGACCGCGAAGCGCCGCCTCGGTGAGCACCCTAAAGCAGGGTCGCCTGCTCTGGCTCCGGGTCGGCCGGCTCGAGTAACTGGGGCCCGTTGTTGCGGACGTTGTTGACCAGGGTCGAGACCTCGCGCATTCGAATGCCGCTCACGTCGGGCGGCCGGGTGAGGAGCTTTTCGTCGATCGGGGCGTCGGGGTCCAGCCAGCGGTCCCACTCCCCTTCCGGCACCACCAGCGGCATCCGGTCATGGATCTCGGCCAGCTCGCCGGGCGCGTCGGTGGTGATGATGGTGCAGCTCAGCAGCGGCGAGCCCGCCTTGGCCGGCTTCCAGACCGACCACAGCCCCGCCATGAACAGCGGCTCGCCGTCCTGGCGGAACATGAAGAAGGGCGTCTTGCGGGACTTCTTGCCGCCGGCCGCGTCGGGGTTGACGCGCCATTCGTAGTAGCCGTCCATCGGGATCAGGCAGCGCTTCGACTTCGCGCTCGACCGGAACGCGGGCGACGTGGTGACCTTGTCGGCGCGGGCGTTGATCAGCATCGGGCCCTTGGTCTCGGGCGCCCCGTCGGCATCGGCCTTGACCCAGGGCGGGACCAGGCCCCAGCGCATCAGCCGCACCCGGCGGGTGGGCTCGTCATCGGGATCGGTGTGGCGGCTCACGACGGCGGCGATCGTCGACGTCGGGGCCACGTTGTAGTTGGGCGCGCCGGCGCTCTCGGAGGCGCCGGTGGCCTCGTCGATCGCCTTGATCTTCTGGGCCAGCAGCGCCGGATCGGTGGTGACCGCGAACCGTCCACACATAAGTCCCATAGTGGCATTGCTCGGTGACACGCCATGATGGACCGGTGAGTATGTGGACGGCCCCCAGCGCGCCGGAACCGGTGCGCGCCACCGTGACCGTTCCGGGCTCGAAGTCGCAGACCAATCGGGCGCTGGTGCTGGCCGCGTTGGCCGCCGCCCAGGGGCACGGCGCCCCGACCATCAGCGGGGCGCTGCGCAGCCGGGACACCGATCTGATGATCGGCGCGCTGCGCACCCTCGGCTTGCGCGTCGACGGCACCGGGTCCGAGCTCAGGGTCGGTGGCCGGATCGCCCCGGGGCCCGAGGCAACGGTGGATTGCGGCCTGGCCGGGACGGTGCTGCGGTTCGTCCCGCCGCTGGCGGCGCTGGCCGAGGCGGTGGTCGAGTTCGACGGCGACGAGCAGGCCCGGGCGCGGCCGATCGCGCCGCTGCTCGACGCGCTGCGCGGCCTGGGCGTGCCGATCGAGGGCTCGGGCCTGCCCTTCCGCGTGCACGGCGGCGGGTCGGTGGCCGGCGGGACCGTGGACATCGACGCGTCGGCGTCCTCGCAGTTCGTGTCGGGGCTGCTGTTGTGCGCGCCGTCGTTCACCGAGGGCCTGACCGTGCGGCACACCGGGGCGACGCTGCCGTCGGCGCCGCACATCGCCATGACGGTGGTGATGCTGCGCCAGGCCGGGGTTGCGGTCGACGACTCGGTTCGCAACACCTGGCGGGTGCAACCCGGCCCGGTCGCGGCCCGGCATTGGCAGGTCGAACCGGACCTGACCAACGCCGTCCCCTTCCTGGCAGCCGCCGTGGTCAGCGGCGGAACGGTGCGCATCACCGGCTGGCCGGAGGCGAGCGTGCAACCGGCCGAGCACATCCTGGCGGTGCTGGGCAAGCTGAATGCCGTTGTCGACCAAGATGGTTCGTACCTGGAGGTGCGCGGATCGGCCGGCTATGAGGGCTTCGACGTCGACCTGCGCGACGTCGGCGAGCTGACCCCGTCGGTGGCGGCGCTGGCCGCGCTGGCGACCCCGGGGTCCGTGTCGCGCCTCTCCGGCATCGGTCACCTCCGGGGCCACGAGACCGACCGCCTCGCCGCGCTGCGCACCGAGATCACCAACCTCGGCGGCGACTGCACCGAGACGCCCGACGGCCTGGTTATCACCGCGACACCGCTGCACCCCGGCGTCTGGCGGGCCTACGCCGACCACCGGATGGCGATGGCGGGCGCGATCATCGGGCTGCGGGTGGCCGGGCTCGTGGTCGACGACATCGGCTCCACCTCCAAGACACTGCCGGAGTTTCCGGAGCTGTGGGCACACATGCTGGGGTCCGATATTTGAGGCCCGGCGATTACGACGAGTCCGACGTCAAGGTCCGCTCCGGCAGGGGGTCGCGACCGCGCACCAAGACTCGTCCCGAGCACGCCGACGCCGAGGCCGCGATGGTGGTCAGCGTCGATCGTGGTCGCTGGGGGTGCGTGCTGGGCGGCGACCCCGAACGCCGGATCACCGCCATGCGGGCGCGGGAACTCGGCCGCACCCCGATCGTGGTCGGCGACGACGTCGACGTGGTGGGCGATCTGTCCGGGCGGCTGGACACCCTGGCCCGCATCGTCCGGCGCGCGGAGCGGCGAACGGTCCTGCGCCGCACCGCCGATGACACCGATCCGACCGAACGGGTGGTGGTGGCCAACGCCGACCAGTTGCTGATCGTGGTGGCGCTGGCCGACCCGCCGCCGCGCACCGGCCTGGTCGACCGGGCGCTGATCGCCGCCTACGCCGGCGGCCTGACGCCCATCCTGTGCCTGACCAAGACCGACCTGGCGCCGCCGGAGCCGTTCGCCGAGCAGGTCGGCCACCGCGAGTAGCGGGTCGTCGCGGCCCGCGGCCACCACCGTGAGGTCCAGGTCGACGAAC
>NZ_LZJJ01000023.1:0-16563 GCF_001667625.1 Mycobacterium sp. E1715 | reverse complement strand
CCCGCGGCGACTTACGAACTCGCGTTCAAGGGGAATGCCTCGGACAGCTGCCCCGACGGTAAACGGGAGCACTCGATCTACGAGCGTGCGAGCAACCACTCGACGACACTGTGCTTTCTCATCAACCTGCAACAGGGCCGTTGCTATCTGTACATCAGCGACGGCGAAGCCGTGAGCCTGAGGCCGGGCGACTGCGGCGACTCAAACCGGGTACAGGTGAAAATCGTGCAGCGCATCGATGGCAGCACGGACAAAACCCAATGCCCGCAAGGGTCAAAGGGCGTCAGCTACCCGGAGCCGGCCCGCGTGTATTGCCTGGCGAGGGCCGACTCGTAACGTCGCTCAGACGGGCGTCACCGGATGCACCTGCAGCGCGCAGGCGTCGATGGTGGCCGGCACGCTCAGCACGACGGTCGTGTCCGGCGGATTGACCAGCAGATCGGTGTAGGTCGGGCACGGCTCGCCGTTCGCGTCGATGGCCACCCCCTCCACCACGGCCTGCGCCTGGGTGGACAAGGACAGGATCACGGTGGGCGGCACGTCGGCGCCGCCGGGTAGGCGGGCGGGGGTTGCTTTCGGCGGCCACGCGAGAGCTCCCACAGCCCGATCACCAGACAGATCAAGCCGGCCGTCGGGAGGCCGAGCAAGAACATCAGCCGGCCCGCGTGCACGGCGGAATCCTCGGCGGAGGCAAGATACGCGACGACCACCACGGGATCGTAGGTCGCCGAAGCCCGTGCGGGCACTTCACCGCCGCTGCGCGGCAGGCCCTAGGGTCGGGTCATGCACCGGATGCCGGCCGTGGCGGCCACCGTGGTCGTGGCGCTCGCCGCGCTCACGGGTTGCGGCGGCGGGGCCCTGAGCCCCGAGCTGGTGGTGGTCAACGGCGGGGAACCGCCGAACCCGCTGGTTCCGACCGGCACGAACGACAGCCTCGGCGGGCGAATCCTGGATCGGCTGTTCGCCGGCTTGGTGTCCTATGACGCCGCAGGCAAACCCTCACCGGAAGTGGCGCGGTCGGTCGAGACCACCGACAACGTGAACTACCGGATCTTGCTCAAGCCCGGCTGGAAGTTCACCGACGGCTCGCCGGTGACGGCCCATTCGTTCGTCGACGCGTGGAATTACGGCGCGCTGAGCACCAATGCCCAACTGCAACAAAGCTTTTTCAGCCCGATCGTCGGGTACGACGAGGTCGCGGCCCTGACCGCAGACGGGAAGCCGGCCCGGACCACCATGTCCGGGCTGCAAGTCGTCAACGATCTCGAGTTCGACGTGCGGCTCAAGGCGCCGACCGTCGACTTCACGTTGCGGCTGGGACACAATGCCTTTTACCCGTTGCCGGACAGGGCTTTTCGGGACATGGCCGCGTTCGGCCGCAACCCGGTCGGCAACGGCCCCTACGAGTTGGCTGACGGTCCCGACGGGCCGGCCTGGGAACACAACGTCAAGATCGACCTGAAACCCAACCCCGACTACCACGGCAATCGCAAGCCCCACAACAAGGGCCTGCGGTTCGAGTTCTACGCCAACCTCGACACCGCCTACGCCGACCTGCTGTCGGGCAATCTCGATGTGCTGGACACGATTCCGTCGAGTGCACTCACAATCTACAAGCGTGACCTGGGCGGCAACGCGGCCAGTGGACCGGTCGCGGTCAGCCAATCGCTCGACACGCCACTGCGGCTGCCGCATTTCGGCGGCGAAGAAGGCCGGCTGCGCCGGTTGGCGTTGTCGGCTGCGATCAACCGGCCACAGATCTGCCGGCAGATCTTCAACGCCACCCGCAGCCCTGCCCGCGACTTCACCGCGAGCTCGTTGCCCGGATTCGATCCGCACATCCCGGGCAACGACGCATTGGACTTCAATCCCGAACGGGCCCGCCAACTCTGGGCGCAGGCCAACGCGATCTCGCCGTGGAGCGGGCGCTACTTGATCGCCTACAACGCCGACAGCGGCCATCAAGAGTGGGTGGACGCGGTGGCCAACAGCATCAAGAACGTGCTGGGCATCGACGCCGTCGGCGCGCCGCACCCCACGTTCGCCGGTTTCCGCACCCAGATCACCAACCGCACCATCGATACCGCGTTCCGCGCCGGCTGGATCGGCGACTACCCGTCGATGATCGAGTTCCTCGCCCCGCTGTACGCCACCGGAGCGGGATCCAACGACGTCGGATACTCGAACCGGGACTTCGACGCCGGCCTCGCCGCCGCCGAGGCCGCACCCGACCTGCAACAGGCGGACGTGCTGGTCAATAAGGCCCAGCGGATCCTGTTGCGCGACATGCCCGCCGTGCCGCTGTGGTACTACATCGCGGTGGTCGGATGGTCGTCGCCGGTGAGCGGCGTCAAGCTCACGTGGAACGGTCTGCCCGACTACGAGAACATCGTCAAGGCGTAACGGCATGGGTTCCTACATCGCGCGCCGGATCGCCGTCATGGTTCCCGTCTTCCTCGGCGCCACGTTGCTGATCTACGGCATGGTGTTCCTGTTGCCCGGCGACCCGGTGGCCGCGATCGCCGGGGACCGCCCGCTGACGCCCGAGGTCGCCGCGCAGCTTCGGGCCCGCTACCACCTCGACGACCCGTTCATCGTCCAGTACGTGCGCTACCTCGGCGGCGTCCTGCACGGTGACTTGGGCCGCTCCTACTCGGGGCTGCCGGTGAGCGACGTTCTCGCACACGCCTTTCCGGTGACTCTGCGGCTGGCGCTGATCGCCCTGGTCATCGAAGCGGTGCTGGGCATCGGCTTCGGGGTGATCGCCGGGCTGCGCACCGGCGGGATCTTCGACTCGACCGTCCTGATCGCGGGGCTCGTCATCATCGCGGTCCCCATCTTCGTGCTGGGGTTTCTGGCCCAGTTCGTGTTCGGCGTGAAGCTGGGCATCGCACCCGTCACGGTGGGCGAGAGGTCGACGATCGGGCGCCTGCTGCTACCCGGCGTCGTGCTGGGTTCGGTGTCGTTCGCCTACGTGGTGCGGTTGACCCGGTCGGCGGTCGCCGCCAACGCGCACGCCGACCATGTCCGCACCGCCACCGCCAAGGGGTTGTCCCGGCCGCGCGTGGTGACCGTGCACATCCTGCGCAATTCGCTGATCCCGGTGGTGACGTTCCTGGGGGCGGACCTCGGGGCGCTGATGGGCGGAGCCATTGTCACGGAAGGAATTTTCAACATCCACGGCGTCGGCGGTGTGTTGTATCAGGCCGTCACCCGCCAGGAGGCGCCGACCGTGGTGTCGATCGTGACGGTGCTGGTGCTGATCTACCTGATCACCAACCTCGCGGTGGACCTGCTGTATGCCACGCTGGATCCGAGGATCCGGTATGGCTGAGCGCAGCGGCTTCTGGCGCGACACGTGGCGCGGGCTGCGCGGCCGGCCGAAGTTCGTCTTCGCCGGCCTGCTGATCCTGTTTATCGTTGCGGTCGCCACGTTTCCGGCGTTGTTCACCGGGGCCGACCCGAGTTACGCCGATCCCAGCCAGAGCCTGCTTCCGCCATCGGGCGCGCACTGGTTCGGCACGGACCTGCAAGGCCACGACGTCTACGCCCGCACCGTCTACGGCGCGCGGGCCTCGGTCACCGTCGGCCTGGGGGCCGCGGTGGTGGTGTTCGTCGTCGGCGGCGCGCTCGGCGCGCTGGCCGGCTTCTACGGGGGCTGGGTCGACACGCTGGTCTCCCGCGTCAGCGACGTCTTCTTCGGCCTGCCGCTGCTGTTGGCGGCCATCGTGCTCATGCAGGTCATGCACCACCGCACGGTGTGGACCGTCATCGCCATCCTCGCCTTGTTCGGCTGGCCACAGGTGGCCCGCATCGCCCGCGGGTCGGTGCTCTCCGTGCGCGCCAGCGATTACGTGCTCGCCGCGAAAGCATTGGGGCTGAGTCGCTTTCAGATACTGCTGCGCCACGCGCTGCCCAACGCACTGGGCCCGGTCATCGCGATGGCCACCATCGCCCTGGGCGCCTTCATCGTCACCGAAGCCACGCTGTCCTACCTGGGCGTCGGGCTGCCGCCGACGGTGGTCTCCTGGGGTGGCGACATCAACCTCGCCCAGACGCGGCTGCGGGCGGGCTCGCCGATTCTGTTCTACCCGGCCGGCGCGCTGGCGATCACGGTCCTGGCGTTCATGATGATGGGTGACGCGTTGCGCGACGCCCTGGACCCGGCGTCCCGAGCGTGGCGGCCGTGACCGGCGCGCCGCTGCTGGCCGTCGAGGGGCTCAGAGTCAGCTTCGGCGATCACGCCGCCGTCCGCGGCGTGGACCTCACCGTCCTGCCGGGCGAAACCATCGCGGTGGTCGGCGAATCGGGATCGGGGAAATCCACCACGGCGGCCGCGATCCTCGGGCTGCTTCCCCCCGGCGGGCGGATCACCGCCGGGCGCATCGTCTTCGACGGTTCCGACATCGCCGGCGGCAACCGACGGACGCTGCGCGCCATCCGGGGGCGCGAGATCGGCTACATTCCACAGGACCCGATGAGCAATCTCAACCCGGTCTGGAAGGTCGGTTTCCAGGTCTCGGAAGCGTTGCGGGCCAACACTTCCGACCGGCGGACGCGGCGGCGCGCGGTCGAGCTGCTCGGTCAGGCCGGCATGCCGGACCCGGCGAAACAAGCGGGCCGCTACCCGCACCAGCTGTCCGGCGGCATGTGCCAGCGCGCACTGATCGCGATCGGGTTGGCGGGCCGGCCGCGGCTGCTGATCGCCGACGAGCCGACGTCGGCGCTGGATGTCACCGTGCAGCGTCAGGTGCTCGACCACCTGCAGGGGCTGACCGCGGAACTCGGCACCGCGCTGCTCCTGATCACCCACGACCTGGCGCTGGCCGCAGAACGCGCCGGGTCCGTCGTCGTGATGCGCGAGGGCGCCGTGGTGGAATCCGGTGCGGCGCGGTCGATCCTGCGCGAGCCGCAGCACGAGTACACCCGGCGGCTGGTGGCCGCCGCGCCGTCGCTGACGGTGCGGAGCCCCGCCCGGCCGCGTCCGGCGGACGACGGCGGGTCCGACGCGGTCCTGGTCGCCTCGGAGCTGACCAAGGTCTACCGCGACTCGCGCGGTGTGCCGTGGAGACGGGCGGAAGTCATTGCGGTGGAGGGAGTTTCGTTCGGGCTGCGGCGGGCCAGCACCCTGGCGATCGCCGGCGAATCGGGGTCGGGCAAATCCACCCTGGCGCGAATGGTGCTCGGCCTGCTGGCGCCAAGCTCCGGCACCGTCGTCTTCGACGGCACCCGCATCGACGCCGCGCTGAGCCGGGACCAGCAACTGGCCTTCCGGCGCCGCGTGCAGCCGATCTTTCAAAACCCCTACAGCAGCCTGGATCCCATGTATACGGTGTTTCGCGCCATCGAGGAACCGCTGCGCATTCACCGCGTCGGCGACCGCCGGCAGCGCGGGCGCGCGGTGCGCGACCTCGTCGACCAGGTGGCCCTGCCGTCGTCGGTGCTGGGGCGGCTGCCCCGTGAGCTGTCGGGCGGCCAACGGCAGCGGGTGGCGATCGCCCGTGCGCTGGCACTGCGGCCCGACGTGCTGGTCTGCGACGAGGCGGTCTCCGCGCTCGACGTCCTGGTGCAGGCGCAGATCTTGGATCTGCTGGCCGACCTGCAAACCGAGCTGGGCCTCGCCTACCTGTTCATCAGCCACGACCTGGCGGTGATCCGGCAGATCGCCGACGACGTCTTGGTGATGCGCGCCGGCCGCGTGGTGGAGCGGGGCGCCACCGAGGAGCTGTTCACCCGCCCCCGGCACGAATACACCCGCCAGCTGCTGGAGGCCATCCCGAAGGCGCCGACACCCGATCGTTGAAGCCGGGATAGGTTGGCAACCTGTGACCGCCGATCCACTGGCCCCGCTGATGGAGTTGCCGGGCGTCGCCGAGGCCAGTGACCGGGCCCGCGACGCGCTGGGCCGCGCCCATCGCCACCGGGCCAACCTGCGGGGCTGGCCGGTGACCGCCGCCGAGGCGGCGTTGCGGGCCGCGCGCGCCTCGTCGGTGCTGGACGGCGGCCCCGTTCGGCTGGAGGACCTCGCCGATGCGGCGGTGGTCAGCGATCCGGTGTTCGGTGGGGCGCTGCGGGTGGCGCAGGCGCTGGAGGGCGGCGAGGGTCCGCTGGTCGGGGTGTGGCGGCGGGCCCCGCTGCAGGCGCTCGCGCGGCTGCACATGCTGGCGGCGGCCGACCAGGTCGACGAGGAGCGGCTGGGCCGGCCCCGCGCCGATGCCGGCGTCGGGCCGCGGCTGGAGTTGCTGGCGGATTTGGTGAGTGGTGGCACCGAGGCACCGGCGCCGGTGGTCGCCGCGGTCGCGCACGGCGAGCTGTTGACGCTGCGGCCGTTCGGCAGCGCGGACGGCGTGGTGGCCCGCGCGGTCTCGCGGTTGGTGACCATCGCCAGCGGGCTGGACCCGCACGGGTTGGGGGTACCCGAGGTGAGCTGGATGCGCCAGCCCGCCGACTATCGCGATGCGGCGCAAGGCTTTGCGGATGGAACTCCGGCCGGGGTGGGGGCGTGGCTGCTGCTCTGCTGCCGGGCGATGCGAGCCGGTGCACAGGAGGCGTTGACGATCGCGGAGTCGGTGTCGAGCCGGTAGCTGGATCGGTAGCCGGCGCCGGGCGAAAACACCGCCGGACAATGTAAAGCGGGCGACGTCCCGAAGGATTCGGTCCGCCGCCCGCTAACACGGAGCTCGGTTACCATGCGTGCATTTCGGGGCTGCGTGGGTTGGCCTCGGCGATCTTGCGATACTTCCGGTTGCAACCCCACCCAAAGGGCCGTCGACACCGTCCGTATTTCGCAATTACGCAGGCCCGCAACACTTCTGCCATTATCGCGGCTATGACTCCGCGTGGGTGCCGGGTTCCGTGCTGGGCGCCCGGTTCGGGAGAACGATCCTTCTCTTCCGGATCGACCTTGGCCTCATCGGGCTTCCGTGGTTCCTTTGTACTACTAGACCTCTAGCGCAGCAAGGCCCAATTTTGTTCGAAATCGCGCACCGATGCGGAAATGCGTTTGCTGCGAAACGCGGGGCCTAGAACGCGAAGCGGCGCAGCAGCGAATAGGTGACCGCGCCGGCGGCCAACGCACTGACGCCCACCGCGGCGGTCGTCGCGATCGCGGCGCCCGACGGTGCCGGGATGCGGTCGCGCAGCGACACCGGCCGGGAGAACGACAGCACCGGCCAACCGCGCTCGACGGCTTCCCGGCGCAGCCCACGGTCGGGATTCACCACGCTGGGGTGGCCGACGGACTCGAGCATCGGCAGGTCGGTGATCGAGTCGGAGTAGGCGTAGCAATGCTCCAGCGGGTAGCCCTCGCGGGCGGCCAGCTCGCGGATCGCCTGCACCTTGCCCTCGCCGTAGCAATAGAACGCTATCTCCCCGGTGTACCGACCGTCCTCGACGACCATGCGGGTCGCCATCGCGTGGGTGGCGCCAAGCGCACGGGCGATCGGCGCCACGATCTCCTCGCCGGAGGCGGAGACCACGACGACGTCGCGGCCGCACAATTTGTGCGCGGCGATCAGGTCCGCCGCTTCGGCGAACACCAGCGGCGTCACGATGTCGTGCAGAGTTTCGTTGACGATCGACTTGACCTGTTCCACGTCCCAACCGGCGACCATGTTCGTCATGTGGATGCGCATCCGGTCCATCTGGTCATGATCAGCACCGGAGAGCAGATAGATGAACTGGGCGTAGCTGGATTTGAGCACGGCGCGGCGGTTGAGCAGTCCTTGGTTGAAGAATGGTTTGCTGAAAGCCAGCGTGCTGGACTTGGCGATGATGGTCTTGTCTAAGTCGAAGAAGGCCGCTGTGCGGGCGCGGGGAGCGGTGGTAGCCGACGTGTGCTGCTCCTCGGCCGGGTCGAAGACGGTCACCGCCCCAGCATAGGTGGGTCGTCGGTCCGGGCTGCGGTTCTGGGACCGAAATGGCCGCTCAGCAAAGTGGGACCGACGGTAACGGCAGTGTTTTTGCGGCTCAACGTGTTCTTTCATAGAAAGAGCTATTGCGTTACCGCCGCTTGTCATGTGTATAGTAAGCATTACTCGGCCTGAGCCGAGGGTGTATCAGCCCGACCCCCCGGGGCTGATGCACGACGACCCTCGCCTCCTCCCCCCCTGGCGGGGGTCGTCCCTTTTCTGGGGTAAATTCCGCCGACACCGGGCCGCCTGGCGCGGCCGTCCGATTGGTTGCGGGCTTTCCGCATCGTGTGCGCCGCCCGACGTGTTTGTGCACACTCGCGTCTCTCTCCACAAATCCGCAGTTTGGGACTGGTGTCCAATATCGCGGGCCCGCAGAGTGGGGCACGTGACGAGCACCTCGCAGGCCGACGCGACGGCTCCCGCGGGCGTGCTCGCGATGCTGGCGGACCCGGAGCTGCGCCGCGACTTGGAGCGCGTGGCCGCGGCCGTCGGCGTCCGGGTAGTCCATGCCGGTGGCGTCGTGAGCCGCAAGACGTGGTCGGCGGCGGCGGCCGTCGTGCTGGACGAGGCGGCGGCCGAACGGTGCGGGCGGGCGGCGCTGCCCCGCCGCGCTCACGTGACCGTGCTGGCGGCGGCCGACCCGGCGACCTCGACATGGACGGCGGCCGTCGCCGTCGGCGCCGAGCACGTGCTGCGGCTGCCCGAGCGGGAGCGTGACATGGTGCGCGCGCTCGCCGAGGCGGCCGAATCGTCGCGCGACGACGGGACTCGCGGCGCGGTGGTCGCGGTCATCGGGGGATGCGGCGGGGCCGGCGCCTCGACGCTGGCGGTCGGCTTGGCGCACGCGGCGGCGGACGCGCTGCTGGTGGACCTCGACCCATGGGGCGGCGGGATCGATCTGCGGCTTGGCGCCGAGAACGCGGCGGGCTTGCGCTGGCCGGACCTGGCGCTGCAGGACGGCCGGCTCAGCTGGTCGTCCGTGCGGGCGGCGTTGCCGCGGCACCGGGGCATCAGCGTGCTCTCCGGCACCCGGCGCGGATACGAGCTGGCGGCCGGCCCCGTGCACGCCATCGTCGACGCCGGCCGCCGCGGCGCGGTGACGGTGGTCTGCGACCTGCCGCGCCGTCTCACCGATGCGGCGCACGCCGCGCTGGATGCCGCCGACCTCGTCGTCGTGGTCAGCCGCTGCGACGTGCCGGCGTGCGCCGCGACGGGTGCGCTGGCGCCGGTGCTCGCCGCGGTCAACCCCAACGTGGGATTGGTGGTGCGCGGTCCATCACCGGGTGGGTTGCGGGCAGCCGAGATCGCCGAGATCGCCGGGCTGCCGTTGCTGGCGTCGGTCAAAGCACAGCCCCGGGTCGCCGAGCAGCTGGAGCGAGGCGGCCTGCGTCTGGGGCGGCGATCTACGCTCGCGGCGGCGGCTCGGCAGGTGCTGGCGGTGCTGCCGCGCGCGTCGGGGCCGGCACGAAAAGGCGAGGCCGCGTGAGTGGTTCGCTGATCGACCGGGTACGGGAGCGGCTGGCCGCCGAATCCGCGCCGCTGGGGGCCAACGTCGTGGCCGCCGCCATTCGGGCCGAGTCGGGCGGCATGCTCGGCGATACCGAGGTGCTGGCCAACCTGCGGGTCTTGCAGACGGAGCTCACCGGCGCCGGCATCCTCGAGCCGTTGTTGTGCGCCGACGGCACCACGGACGTGTTGGTCACCGCGCCCGACGCGGTCTGGGTTGACGACGGAAATGGCTTGCGGCGCACGCAGGTCCGGTTCGCCGACGAAGCGGCGGTGCGGCGCCTGGCGCAGCGGCTGGCGCTGGCGGCCGGTCGCCGGCTGGACGACGCGCAGCCGTGGGTGGATGGCCAGCTGACCGGGATCGGCGCCGGGTTCGCGGTGCGATTGCACGCCGTGCTGCCGCCGGTGGCGGCCGCGGGCACGTGCCTGTCATTGCGGGTGCTGCGGCCGGCCAGTCAGGACCTGGCGGCCCTGATCGCGGCGGGCGCGCTGGCGCCCGAGGCCGCCGCGATGGTCGCCGACATCATCGCCGCCCGGTTGGCCTTCCTGGTGTGCGGCGGAACAGGAGCGGGCAAGACGACGCTGTTGGCGGCGATGCTCGGCGCGGTCGCGCCCACCGAGCGGATCGTCTGCGTCGAGGATGCCGCCGAGCTGGCGCCCCGGCACCCGCACCTGGTGAAACTCGTCGCGCGGTGCGCGAATGTCGAAGGCATCGGCGAAGTTCCGGTGCGCCAGCTCGTTCGCCAGGCCCTGCGGATGCGGCCGGACCGCATCGTGGTCGGCGAGGTGCGGGGCGCCGAGGTGGTGGACCTGCTCGCGGCGCTGAACACGGGCCACGACGGGGGAGCGGGCACGGTGCACGCGAACAACCCGGCCGAGGTCCCCGCCCGGCTGGAGGCGCTGGGCGCGCTGGGCGGTCTCGATCGCGCGGCGCTGCACAGTCAGCTCGCCGCGGCCGTGCAGGTGCTGTTGCACGTCGCGCGCGACCGCAGCGGGCGGCGCAGGCTCGGCGAGGTCGCCGTTCTTCGCCAGGTCGCGGGGCGGGTGCGGGCGGTCACCGTGTGGCGTGCCGACGAAGGCATGACCGACGAAGCCGAGCTCTTACACCGCGTGCTGCGGGGCAGGTTGCCGGCATGAACGGCCCGGCCACCGGTGCGCTGCTGTTGGCGCTCGCGCTGCTCGTGCTTCCGGCGTCGCCGCGGCGCCGCCTGGCGCCGATGGCGTCGAACCGCCGGTGGCGCCCGGTCGCCGGGCCACGCGAGGCGGCTTGCCTTGCCGTGGTCGCCGTGGGTGCGGCCGCGGTGTTGTTACCGCTGACGACGGTGCTCGCCGTCGCGGTGGTCGGCACGACCGCGAACCTGCGCTATCGCCGCCGCCATCGCACCCGGTGCGCCCAGCGCGAGGGGCAGGCGCTGGAAGGTGCGCTCGACGTGCTCGTCGGTGAGCTGCGTGTCGGCTCCCACCCGGTGCGCGCGTTCGGGGTGGCTGCCGGCGAAACCGCCGGTGCGGTGGCGGAGTCGTTTCGGGCGGTCGCGGCCCGGGCCAGGTTGGGGGCCGACGTCGCGGCCGGCCTACGCGCCGCGGCGAAATCGTCGGCCCTGCCCGGGCATTGGGATCGCCTCGCGCTGGGCTGGCAGCTGGCCAGCCAGCACGGTCTGGCGATCGCCACCCTGATGCGCGCCGCGCAGCGCGATATCGCCGAGCGGCAACGATTTTCGGCCCGGGTGACGTCGAACATGGCCGGCGCGCGGGCGACCGCGGCGATCCTGGCGGGTCTGCCGGCGCTCGGCGTGCTGCTGGGCGAGCTGATCGGCGCGCGACCGTTGGCCTTCCTGTTCAATGGGCGCGCGGGTGGCTGGCTGTTGGTGGTGGGTTCGGCGCTGGCGTGTGGCGGCCTGTTATGGGCCGACCGCATCACCGATCGGCTCGGGTCGTGACCACGGCGGCGGTGTTGCTGGCTGTGGCGGCGTGGATCGGTCCGGGCCCGGCGCTGGTGCGAACGCGGGCGCGCGCACCGGTCCGCCGGCATCGGCCGCGCCCGGGGCGCGGGATGGCGAACGGCCCCGACCCGTTGGCGGTCGCGTCCTGTCTCGACGTGCTGGCGGTGTGCCTGGGCGCCGGCATGGCCGTGGCCGCCGCCGCGTCCGCCGCCGCGGCGTCCGCCCCGCCCGCGCTGGCCCGCGTGCTGCGGCGCGCCGCCGACCTGCTGGCGTTGGGCGCCGATCCCGTTGTCGCCTGGACGATCTCGCCGGATCGGCGGCCGCACGAGGCCGACGCGCAGGTCGAGGCGTTGCTGCGGCTCGCTCGGCGTTCGGCGGCCTCGGGTGCGGCGCTGGCCGAGGGAGTCGCCGAGTTGGCCGAAGACTCCCGGCACGGTGCCGCGCACGCGGCCACCTCCGCCGCCGAACGCGCCGGGGTGCTGATCGCCGGGCCGCTCGGGTTGTGTTTCCTGCCGGCGTTCGTGTGCCTGGGAATCATTCCCGTGGTGGCGGGGCTCGCCGGCGAAGTCTTTCAATCGGGATTATGGTGAAGAGAAAGGGAAGCATTGCTGCACAACATTTTTCGGTCGCTGATCGCGCGCCTGACGGTCGTGGTGTCCGACGAGTCGGGCATGTCCACGGTCGAATACGCCATCGGCACTGTGGCGGCCGCCGCCTTCGGTGCGATTCTGTACACCGTCGTCACCGGGGACTCCATCGTGTCGGCGCTGACCAACATCATCGGTCGCGCGCTCAACACCAAGGCCTGACCGGCAGTGCGGGCGCCAGCACCGTGGAGGCGGCCCTGGGCGTCGCCACCCTGGTGGTCGTGCTGGTGCTGTGTCTGGCCGGTGTCACCGCCGTCTCGATGCAGGTTCGCTGCGTGGACGCCGCTCGCGAAGCCGCCAGGCTCGCCGCGCGCGGCGACGACCGCTCAGCCCTCAACGCGGCCCGCCGCATCGCCCCCGGCGGGGCGCGGGTCGAGGTGCACCGCGAAGGTGAATTCCTGGTTGCCACCGTCGTCGCGCGCTCGAAGGTGTTGCCGGCGCTCGACATTGCCGCCAAGGCGGTCTCGGCGGCGGAGCCGTCGGGATGATCGGGGCTCGGCCACCCTGGTCGCGGCCTGGATGGTGGCGGTGTTGCTTGGCGTCGCGGGTGCCGGCGCTTACCTGGGTGCGGTGGTGGTGGCGCGTCACCGCGCACAGGCGGCGGCCGATCTGGCCGCGCTGGCCGCCGCGGCCCGGCTGCCGTCCGGAGCCGATGCGGCCTGCGCCCGCGCGACGGCGGTGGCCCGGCGGATGCGGGCCGACGACACCGGGTGTGCGGTGGACGGCCTGGATGTGGTCGTCACGGTCCGCGTGGCGGTCTTCGGCAGCGCGGCGAGCGCCGCCGCGCGGGCGGGCCCGGCCACCGGCTGACGCGGTCCCGACGTAATAGTCTGTCGGCGTGGTGCCGCACTGGCGGATCGGTTCGGTGATGCTGCCGATGCACGGTGTCTTCGTGGCGCTGGGCGTCCTGGCCGCCGCGGTCGTGTTCATCGCCGAAGCCCGCCGGCGCGGAGAGGTCAACGAGCAATCGCTGGTCGCGGTGACCGGCGCCCTCGTCGGCGGCGCGGTGGGAATGCGCCTGTCCGGCTGGGCCGAGCACCTGGACCTCCGCCTCAACCCGACGATGTTGCAGGCGTGGGAATTCGGGTCGCGCAGCATTCTGGGCGGGCTGCTGGGCGCCTACCTCGGCGTGCTGATCGCTAAGCGCCTCGGCGGCTACACCGGCAAGACCGGTGACCTGTTCGCCCCCGCCGTCGCCCTCGGCATGGCGATCGGCCGGGTCGGCTGCCACCTCACCGAGGCGCCGGGGCGCCCGACGAACCTGCCATGGGGCGTGCATGCCCCCGCCGGCGTGCCGAAGTGCCCGGGCTGCCTCACCGGCGCGGCGATGCACCCGTCGTTCCTCTACGAAATCGCCTTCCAGCTGGCCGCATTCGCGGTGCTGCTCTGGCTGCGCAACCGGGTGAGCCACCCGGGCGAGCTGTTCGTCCTCTACGTGGCCGGCTACGCGGTATTCCGGTTTTTCGTCGAGTTCTTCCGCGCCAACGAAACGGTGTGGCTGGGCCTGACCCGGCCGCAGTGGTTTCTGCTGCCCTCCCTGCTCGTCATCGCCGTTAGGCTGCGCGTGGGATATCGGCGGGGCTATTACGACGCCGTGTTGCGACGGGAGGCGGTTGCCACATGACGAACCCACCGCCGGGTCCCCCTCCGCCGGAGGGCTGGCGCCCGCCCGACCAGCCCTCGCCCGGCTATCCATACCAGCCCTACCCGGCCTGGCAACCGCAACCGCCGCAGCGCAAGCCGAGCGGCGGCGAGGTCTTCGGCGCGGCCATCGCCGGGATGGCCCTCTATGCCGGGATCAACGCGATCCTCGGCCCGCTGGTGTTGTTCGGGCTCGCCAACGCGATCGCGCCGAAGGCGGCGTTCGCGACGGGGGCCGTCATGCTCGGGCTGATCGCTTTCGGCGGCGGGGGCGCGCTTCTGTTCGTCAAGGGCAGCGCGTGGGCGAGGGGGATCGGCATGGGACTGATGATCGGCTGGGCGCTCACCTCCATCTTCACCGTCGGCATCTGCACCGGATTGAACCCGATGCTCTACCACATCACCCGATGAACGGCATGGAACTGCGCGGTGACCGAATCCACCGCTACGTCAACGCTTTTTGCCCGCGATGTCACGCCGAACAACCCGATCGCCCGCTGAGTGACGTGGCGCGGCTCAGTGGCTGGCTCGCCGTGCGCGGCGACGGCCAGGTCTGGCTCGAACGAGGCTGTCCCCGGCATGGACTCGTTCGGACGCTGTACGACGAAGACCCCGAAATCCTTGCCTACCTCGAGGAGTGGACCGCGCCCACCAAGGCCCATGTCCCCGACAGCCCGGGTAACTTCGACCCGATCCCGTCGGCCTATCTGCGCGGCTTGCCACAGATGCAGACCCAACACACCTGCATCCTGCTCGAGGATGTCGCCGCGACCTGCAACCTGCGCTGCCCGACCTGCTTCGCCGACTCGTCGCCAGACCTTCGCGACGTCGTCGCGGTCGGCGACGTGCTGGCCAACGTCGACCAGCGCCTGGCACGCGAGAACGGGCGCCTCGACGTGGTGATGCTCAGCGGCGGCGAACCCAGCCTGCATCCGCAGCTGCCCGAGCTGCTCGCCGAGCTGAGTTCGCGACCCATCACGCGAATCCTGTTGAACACCAATGGTTTGCGGATAGCGCAGGATGACGAGCTCCTCGACCTGCTCACCGAGTACCGCGAACGCGCCGAGGTGTACCTGCAATACGACGGGATATCGCCGGCCGCGCACCGCCACCACCGCGGCGGTGACCTGTCGCGGGTCAAGCAGGCGGCGCTGCGGCGACTTTCCGAGCGCGAAATCTTCACCACCCTGGTGATGACGGCGGCGCTCGGCGTGAACGACGACGAGATCGGCGGCGTCGTCAGGCTCGCGCTGGACACGCCGTACGTCGGAGGCGTCTGCATCCAGCCGCAATTCGCGTCCGGGCGTTCCGATCTCATCGACCCGGACAGGCGCCTCACCCACACCGGTGTGCTGAGGCGGTTGGGCCCGCAGACCGGCGACCTGATCACCTGGCGGGACCTGACCGCGCTGCCCTGCTCGCACCCGCATTGCTGTTCGGTCGGGTACGCGCTCCGTGACGACAGCGGGCAATGGCGCTCGCTGGTCGCCCTGATCGGCCACGACAACCTCAAAGACAAGCTCGGGTTGGTCGCCAACCGGATCGCCGACTCCGATATCCCCCGCGAGTTGCGCCTGGCGGTGCGGGAATCGCTGATGGGCTTGCTGTCGGAGCAGTCCTCGCTGTCACACCCGCAGATGTCGGACGTGTGGCGCATGATCTGCGAGAACTGCGATCTCGGCATGGCGACGTTGCTGACGGTGGCGTCCGCCGCGCTGCCCGGCCGGCGGCGCCAATTGCGGCGGATGCTGGGCGAGCGAGTCGTGCGCATCACGGTCAAACCGTTCATGGACATGTCGACGATGATCGAAGAGCGGCTGGTGCAGTGCTGCGTGCACGTCGGCACTCGTTCGTCGCAGGACCAGTGCGCGCCGTTCTGCGCGGTGCAGGCCTGGCCGCAACTCGCCGGCCAGCGCCTCTCGCTGGCCGCTCAACGCCTGCTGCCCGTGGTCGGTTAGCCGGTCGGCTCGGGGCTGCCCGAGAGCCCCGCGGCGGCGAGTTCCTCATCGGAGGGCAACCGCAGCGACACCAGGCCGGCGTAGGTATCCGGTTCGAGCTCCACCCGGTTGACCGTGACGTGCACCGGCACCCAGTCGTCGTGATTGCCGGGCATGCGCAGCACCCGACTCGTGGCGCCGTGGGCGAATTCCTCCGTCATCGACGCCACCAAGTGCTGATCGTCCGGATGCACCTTCGGCTTGCCCGTCTCACTGCCCCGCCAGTCGTAGAAGGTGCAGGGCTCGTCCAGCCACTTCAGCAACGCCCAATTCTTCAGGTCGATCAGTGCCCGGTGCACGCCGGCCTGGGCCAGTCCGCTCAGGATCCGTTGCGCCAGATCGTCGGTCGACACCGCCGGGCCCTTGAGTTCTGCGCGCCAGTTGATCGCCCGCGCGACCAGATGGTCGCGGCCGTCGGGTCCCTCTTCCAATCCGGTCCGCGCGACGAAGCCGATTCGCATGGGGTTGCCCTGCCAGTCAGTGAGATCCCAAGTGCTGCAGATGGTTTGGTCGGGCTTGGCCTTGACGGCCATGGCGAGGACTTTGGTCTCGTTGGGATTGAGGTCGCGGGATGGGAGATCTTCTGCGAAGGCCCGGCCGAACGTGACCTCGACCTCCGGATTCTTTCCGCTGTTCACCAGCGACTCCCTGGTGTCGGTGGCGACGCCCTGGGTCAGATCCCACTTGAGCGGCCCCGGAATCGGCCGCTCCGGCGGTTCGACGTCGGCGGGCCCGGTCCACACGTGCACCCCGTGGATATAGCCGTCGGACATCACCACCGGTTCGGTGCGAATCACGCGGTCGCGCTTGGGCGTGATGCTGGTCAGGCTCTGTCCGGTCTGCACCGTCTCGGCGATCGCGGTCCGGACCGCGGACAGATAGGGACTGCGGCGCAAGAACGTGGTGATGGGCACGAGGT
>NZ_LZJJ01000022.1:0-819 GCF_001667625.1 Mycobacterium sp. E1715 | reverse complement strand
CAGCTCGGCTTTCACGAGGTGCCCGACGATGTCGTGGCCGCCCAGATCGAGGCGGTGGTGACCGACATCGGCGTGCACGCCGAGTAGCGCCATGGTGCGCATGTCGGCCTGGATGCCGGCGCCGCCCCCCGAGTCGGACCCGGCGATGGACAGCACGCGCAGCGGCGTGGCGCCCGGGGGTGCCAGCGGCAGCACCGGGAGCGGTTGGATCACTGCTGGCTGATCGGCAGGTACACCCGGTTGCCGTGCTCGGCGAACTCGCGCGACTTCTCGGCCATGCCCTCGTTCATGACCGCCTCGATCGCCTCCTCGCTGTCGAGCCCGTGCTCGGCGGCGTAGGCCCGAACGTCGGCGGTGATCCGCATGGAGCAGAACTTGGGCCCGCACATCGAGCAGAAGTGCGCCGTCTTGGCGGGCTCGGCAGGCAGGGTCTCGTCGTGGAATTCCCGTGCGGTGTCGGGGTCCAACGACAACGCGAACTGGTCGTTCCAGCGGAACTCGAAGCGTGCGGTGCTCAACGCATCGTCGCGCTCCTGGGCCCGCGGATGGCCCTTGGCCAGGTCTGCGGAGTGGGCGGCGATCTTGTAGGCGATCACCCCGTCCTTGACGTCCTTGCGGTCCGGCAGCCCGAGGTGTTCCTTGGGTGTCACGTAGCACAGCATCGCGGTGCCGGCCTGGGCGATGATCGCCGCGCCGATCGCCGACGTGATGTGGTCGTAGGCCGGTGCGATGTCGGTGGCCAGCGGGCCCAGGGTGTAGAACGGGGCCTCCTCGCACAGCTCCTCTTCGAGCCGCACGTTCTCGACGATCTTGTGCATC
>NZ_LZJJ01000021.1:0-5603 GCF_001667625.1 Mycobacterium sp. E1715 | reverse complement strand
CGCCGTCGGAGTCGTGGACCGCGCGGACCAGGCCGACGGCCTCGGCCGAATCGATCGCCGCCAGCGTCGCGCCGACCTCCGTCTCGCACGTCGAGATGAGCGCGGGCAGATCGAACGTCTGGCCCAAGACCGCGGCCTGCTCGATCACCGCCCGCACGGCGGTCCCCAGCCCGGCAAGGCGGCGGGCGATCGCATCCCCGATCGACGCGGGAACCGTCTGCTGCGTGCTCAAAGTGGCAAGCCCACCGCGGATTTCGAGGTCGTTGACCAGTTCGGTGAGGAAGAACGGGTTCCCGCCGGTCCGCTCGCGCAGTAGGGCGGCGGCCGTGCGCGCCGACGCCGGGGCCAGCTGCTGGGTTCGGGCCACGAACTCGGCGATGGCCTCGGTGTCCAGCCCCGCCAGGTCCAGGCGCCGCACCCCGTCGAACCGGTGCAGTTCGGCCAGCCGGGTCGCCAGTTCATCGGATCGGTCGGGCTCGGTCGTGCGGAAGGTGACCACGACCAGCACCCGTGCGTCGGCGCAGCCGATCAATACATGCTCGAGCAGCGCGAGGGTGGGGAGCTGTGCCCAGTGCAGGTCGTCGAGGATCAACGCGACCGGGCGATCGGCCGCCAGACGCCGCAGGTATCCGGTCAACGCGTCGAAGAGGGCCTGTCTCGCCGATCCGACGTCCGGCGCCGTGCCGTCACCGGAGAGGTGCCGGTCCACGTGCGGTGACAGCCGCCGCAGTTGCGGGCCTATTTCGCCCAACGGCTCCGCCATCGACCCCGGCGGACCGGCGATCAGCAGCCGATCAAGCGCTTCAGCGAAGGGCGCGTAAGGCAGATCCTCGTCGGCGCTCGAGCTTCCCACGAGCACCGCGACGTCGTGTTCGAACAGCGTCCCGGCCACCTCCGCGGCCAGGCGCGTCTTACCGGCTCCGGGCTCACCGCCGATGAAGACCGCCTGGCGGTTGCCCGCCTCGACCCGCTCCCAGGCGTGCTCGAACACCGCGAGTTCCGCGTCACGGCCCACGAGCGGGCCGCGGCGACGAGCGATGAGTTCGGCCGGGAGCGGGGGCGGCACCCACTGCGCCATGCAAACAAGGTAACCACGGTGATGTGGGCGGGTCGATAGTCAGATGTGACTATCGTGGAATGCCTCGGAAATGCTCGGTTGTGGTCATGACGCGCGGCTCGCCGGCCTCGTAACGTCGCGGCATCAACACCCGCGAGCAAACAAGGAGGTGTGAGCGATGAGCCTCACAACCGCAACCGATGATTTCCGGGCCCGGCTCGGCTCGCAGGTGATCCTGCCGGACGATCCCGCCTACGACGACGCGCGCGCGCTGCACAACGCCATGATCGACAAGCGGCCGGCGGTGATCGCCCGCTGCCAATCGGCCGGCGACATCGCGGGCGCGCTCGAATTCGCCCGGAGCTCGAACCTGCCGGTAGCCGTCCGCGGCGGCGGCCACAACGGACCCGGGTTCGGTTCGGTCGACGGCGGCCTCGTCATCGATCTGTCGCTGATGAACCGCGTCGACGTCGACCCCGAACGGCGCACCGCCCGGGTGCAAGGCGGCGCGACGTGGGCGCAGGTCGACGGCGCCACGCACGCTCATGGTCTGGCGACGCCGACCGGCATCATCTCGACCACCGGTGTCGGCGGCCTGACCCTCGGCGGCGGCCACGGGTACCTCACCCGCAAGCACGGCCTCACGATCGACAACCTGTTGGAGGCCGAAGTGGTGCTGGCCGACGGCAACGTGGTGACGGCATCGGAATCCGAGCATCCCGACCTGTTCTGGGCGCTGCGCGGTGGCGGGGGGAACTTCGGCGTGGTCACCTCGTTCACGTTCCGCCTGCACCCGGTCCACACGGTGATCTGCGGCCCCACGGCGTGGCCCTCGTCGCACACCGCCGACATCCTGTCGTGGTACCGGGACTTCATGCCCGCGCAAGACGAGGACCTGTACGGATTCTTCGCGGCCATGACGGTCCCGCCGGTGGCGCCGTTCCCCGAGGCGTTCCACCTGCACAAGGCCTGCGCCGTGATGTGGTGCTACACGGGTGATCCCGCGGGCGCCGAAGAAGCGTTCGCGCCGATCCGCGAGATGGAACCCGCCTTCGACGGCCTGGGCGCCGCCCCCTACCCGGCGCTGCAGTCGACCTTTGATGGCCTGTATCCCAAAGGGCTGCAATGGTATTGGCGCGGCGACTTCGTCCGCACCCTCCCCGACGCATCGGTCGAGGTCCACGCCCGCTTCGCCGAGGAGCTGCCGACCATGCACTCCACGATGCACCTGTACCCCATCGACGGTGCGGTGCACCGCGTCGGCCAGACGGACACCGCGTGGGCGTACCGGGACGTGAACTTCTCGCAGGTGATCGCGGGGGTCGACCCGGACCCGGCTAACGCGGAGCTGTTGAAACGCTGGACCGTCGACTACTGGGACGCAACGCACCCGTACTCGGCAGGCGGTGCCTACGTGAACTTCATGATGGACGAGGGCCAGGAGCGGGTGCGGGCGACCTATGGCCCGAATTACCAGCGGCTCACCGAGATCAAGGCGCAATACGACCCGGACAACGTCTTCCACATCAACCAGAACATCCGGCCCGCGAGGTAGCGCGGCACTTCTAGCGGAAGGCATCTCTTGATCAGTCGGGACGTCGACGCCGACGCGGTGGCCGACTTGGCGGTGTCTCCACCCCGAGCCGCGTTGGCCGCCACCGTTGACGACGAAATTCATGTCCTGCCCGTGCATGTGAGCCTGGAGACCCCCGCCGACCCCACGCGATCGCCGCGCGTCGTCCGGGTCCCGGATGGCGGCCCAGATCTCGCCGGACGCAACGTGGTTGTGCTCGCCGACGACGGACCGCAGTGGTTTCGGCTGCGTTCGTTGACCGTCAGAGGAATGGCCGAGGCGATGGGTGCTCGCGCATATCGGATCGTGCCAGATCGGATCGTGGCCTGGGACTACGGTTCGCTTCGCGAGGTACCGGCGTCGCGCGTGCCTTCGGACCGGCGGAATGCGTTTTCTGGGGTTGACCAGACGAACGATATCAGCCCCCTGAGGTCCCCGGAACTTACTGCGGCGCTAAAAGATTCGCGGGTCGTGGTGGTCGCCACCCGGTCAAGGAAGGGCACGCCATTCGCGGTTCCGCTGTGGCTCGTTCCGCACGGCGGCCGCATCTATGCGACTACGTCGGCGTCGTCGTGGACGGTGGGGAATGTGATTGCCACGTCGGAAGTGGCCTTATTGTTGGGCGGTGAGCGCACGGGCGACCCCGGCCGGCTCCTCGTGCGAGGACATGCCCGTGCGGTCCTCGGGGCGCCGCCGCCCGCAGTGATCGCCCGGATCGCTTGGCGCTACTACCTGAAACCGGAGTTCGCGGCAGTCGAGCTGATGCATGCACGCCTCTGGGCGCTGCGACTGCGGTACTACCTCCAGTCGCGGGCCGCGTACGTTGTGATCACGCCCGAGGCGGCGACTGGAGGCCGGGTGCCGTAGGCGACACGAGCGGGGAAGCAAGCCGCCGGGCGCGGGGCTTCGCGCCGGATTATCGTCATCCCATGGATGATCCGCAGGTCTACCGCCGTCTCGCCCTGCTGGAGCAGCAGGTGCGCCTGCTGTCCGAAAGGCTCGAGCTCCCGTGCCCGACGTTCGGCAGCAACGCGGGCGCCACCGCGCCGGGCGCATTCGAGAACGGTGTGCCCGCGGAAGTCGTCGGCCTCGCCCGGTCCGGCAACAAGATCGCCGCGATCAAGCTGTACCGGGAGCTGACCGGCGCGGGCCTGCGCGAGGCGAAGGAAGTCGTCGACCCGCTTTAGGGCATCGACCGAGGTGATGCGACCTCGAAACGGTGGGGGAAGGGCCGGTAGCCTCATCGCCCGCGGCGCGATGGAGGACAACGAGATGCCGGAGGGCGTGCAACGCGGATTACGCTCGGGCGCAAACGGATTCGTGGAGTTCGGCAGGCACGAAAGCGCCACCGGGCATTTTCATGCCCCGCTTGATGGGCGCCTCGCCGTGATCGCCGGGCGCTAGGGCGTCTTGAGAAAGACGTCGTTGAGCGTGACGGTGCGCAGGTTGCGCGAGCGGATGACGTCGACCAGCTGCGGATAGACGTGGGTCACCGGCGGGTGATTGAGGTGTCCGATGACGATGGCCTGCGGGGTGAAGTACTGATCCGCCATCTGGACGATGTATTCCTCGGTGATCAACGTCGAATCCGACAGCGACCCTGACCACAACGTCGGCACCGTATAGCCCAGGTCGGCGGCGATGGCGTCGACGACTGCGTTGCGCTTCGCGTACGGCGGGCGCCAATACGGCTTTGCCCCGACCCCGTACGTCTTCTTGAGGAACTCGTCGTTGCGGGTGAGCTGCTGGGCGATCTGGTCCTTCGGCAGCGTCGTCAGATCGGGGTGCGACCACGTGTGGTTGCCGAGTTGGATCTGCCCGCTGTCGACCAAGGGCCGCAGCATGTCCGCGTTCTCGGTCCAGGAGTCATAGGTGCCGTTGACGAAGTAGGTCAGTCGCACACCGGTGTCTTTGGCGAACTGCGTGTAGGCGCGCACCACCTCGCTGTTGACGCCGTCATCGACGGTCAGCGCGAGCAGGTCGCCGTCGCCGGGAATCTTCGTCAGCGCGCCCCCGCCGGGCAGCGGGATGCGCGCGCTCGACGGCGGCGGCGGCAACAGGGCCGCCGGGGCGGCGGGTCCCGAAGTCGCCGCGGAATCCGCGGGTACGTCCGCGAAGGTTCGCGGCTGCGGGTCCACCACCAACCGCGCGGCGCCCACGCCGGCGACGACCGACGCGGCGAGCGAACCCAGGAACTGACGGCGATTCATCGCCGGCAGACGAAGGCCCGGAGCGAAGGCGCCCGACTGAACCCGTCGGTGGCTGCGCCGCGGCGCGGGCCGGGCCGACCCCCGGAGGGGTCGTCCGTCGCGCAGAAAATCCTCAGCCATCAGCAGCGAACCGTACCACTACCAGGGCGAACATTTCGGAGGCGTTACGGGAGGGCCACCTGTGAATTTTGTGATCAGTGTGGTTCACCGCCGCCGTGCTGGGGCAGCTGTACCGGCTCGGCCGCGGGCGTCCCCAGCGTTGAGGCCAGCCAGGGCAGCGCGGCTGCGAACGCCTGGGCGGCAAACGGCCAGTCATGCTTGCCCGGCTGACTGACCACGGCGCACGAGATGCCGTTCGCCGAGGCGGCCCCGCAGAGCGCGTTGGCGGCGGCGTCCTGGCCTTCCGGGTTGGCGGCGGGGTCGGTGCCGGCGGCGCCGGAGGTGGGGTTGGCTTCCTCGGCGACATTGCGCGGTTCGGACGACCCCGGGACGTCGAACCACCCCGACAGTCCGGTGTACCGACCATGCCGCGCGATCACCGTGAGCGGGTCGAAGCCGGCCCAGGCGGTTCGGTTGCCGTCGAACAGCTTGGCAATCGTTTGATCCCTGGGGCCCACGTTGGGGCTGCGGTCACCGGCGATGTCGACGAACGCGCTGAACAATTCGGGGTGCATCACGGCCAGGTCGACCGCGCAGGTGCCGCCCATCGACCACCCGGCGACGCCCCAGTTGGCTCGATCGGCGCTGACGGCGAAGTTCGACA
>NZ_LZJJ01000020.1:0-23225 GCF_001667625.1 Mycobacterium sp. E1715 | reverse complement strand
ATCGGGACGAACGCAAGGAGGCCGGGATTGCGCACCGGCACTTCGTCGAAGACCTCTTGGGATGCGGCAAGCAGCACCGCGGTCGGCACGTCGGGCAACCGGTCCGCGTCGACGTCAAGCCTGTCGAGGACGGTTTCTGCGACGCGTTCAGCCCGGCGCCGGTCGTATACCGACGTGGCCGGTGAACTCTGGGCGATCGCGCGGGCGAACAGTCCCTCGGCGGACGGGCTGGCGAGCAGGGTGGTCACGATCCCCGCGCCCGCGGATTCACCGAACAGCGTCACGTTGCGGGGATCACCGCCGAAGGCTGCGATGTTGTCACGCACCCAGCGCAGGGCAGCCAGCACGTCGCGCAGCCCGACGTTGGAGTCGAACCGCCGCCGCGACGTGGTGAACGACGACAAGTCCATGAAACCGAGCGCTCCCACCCGGTAGTTGACCGTGACCACGATGACCTCGCCACCGCCGACCAGCCGGCGCCCGTCGTACAGCGCCTGGCTGCCCGACCCCAGGACGTAAGCGCCCCCGTGCAGCCACACCATCACGGGCTTTCCGTCGCCCGGCTGCGTGCCGGACGATGCCCAGACGTTGAGCCGCAGGCAGTCTTCGCCCTGCGGCGCGCCCAGGTCGAGCGGCATGTTGGGGAAGACCGGCTGCGGGCACGCCGGCCCGTAGCGGGTGGCGTCGGCCACCTCGGTCCACCGTTCGGGGGGCTGCGGCGCCCGGAAACGCAGGGCGCCGACGGGCGGGGCGGCATACCGGATGCCCTTCCACGAGCTCACGCGGCCGTCATCGGCTCCGCGGACGGGACCGAAGGTGGTTTCGACCACGCGGTCTTGGGTGGTAGTCGTCATGCGTGTGGGGCTTTCCTAACCAAGGCGCTGGGTGAGGAACTCGACTACCCGCTTGCGGGCCTCGTACGCCGGCTGGCCGTCCACCTCGCGGACCTCGTCGGTCAGCACCGAATGCGCCATCCTGCCGAAACCGCCGACATTGCCCGGGCTGGAATCGATCTCGATCACCTCGAACGCGTCCCCGAGTCGCTCCTTGAGCACCGCGAAACGCTCGCGCGGCACGGCGCTGTCCTCACTGAACCGCAGACCCATCGCGCACAGGCCGTCGTTGGCGCAGCGATCGGCCACGGTGGCCAGTTCGGATTCGCTGAGGCCGGGATCGCGGCGCCGGGCCCGTCCCAGCGGCAAGGGTACCGAGGGCTGGGAAAGCACCGGGGCCAGGACGGCATCGTCGACGGCGACGGCCAGCGCGAAACCGCCGGTGAAGCATTGGCCGATCACGCCGACGCCCTTGCCCGGGGTCGACGCGTTGAGGTCACGGGCCAGCGCGCGCAGGAACATCGACACCGGCCGCTGCTTGTTCGTCGCGAAGGCCGCGAATTCCTTTGCCACACAAGCGCGGCTGATCGAGGAGGCGATGTAGCCGACCGTCTTGGCTTTGCCCGGCTCGCCGAACAGCGACGGCATCGCGACTGTGAAGCCGTTGTCCACGAGGTGATTGCCCAGGGCCAGCACACCGGGATGGATCCCGGGGATTTCGGGTATCAGCACGACGCCGGGGCCGCTGCCTTTGCGGTAGACGTCATGGGTGTAGCCGCCACCGGTGAACGGCGCCACCGACCATCCGGACAGATCCGCTTGGGGTGCAGTCACGCTCGGCCTTCCTTCAGCGCGCCGGTAACGGCGGTTGCGATTGCGTCGCCGAAGCCAGCGTACGGAATTGATCGGTGTCACCGGCACCGGTTATCGCAATCTGGGTGGCCCCGGACGGGCCGGTGAGCCGGGTGGTCCACACCGGCTCGGCGTCCGCCCCGCTTTGGCCGCCGCCGTTGTAGACGACCCAGGTGGTCCCGGCGACGTCGACCGTTCCGGCGGGATAGGCCGACCGGTGGATCGAGCCCACCAGTTTGTCCTCGTCGGCGTTGCTCTGGGTCAGGCTCAGATACATCCCGGTCGGGCTGATGTAGCCGACGATCGAGGTGGCCGCGTTCACCCGCTGGCCGGTCGCGGGGTCGGCGCGGCCGCCCTGGATCCCGCCCCGGCTGCCGGAGTTGGCCTGCCAGCCGGCGGGCAGCTTGGGCTGCCGGATCGGGAAGCCCAGCGTCGCGGCGTCGGCACGCAGGGCGCCCGACGCGTCGTAGGACGGGACCGCGCCCTGGTGACTGCCCAGCTGGAAGGAGCACATGCCCACCAGGCCGGCCAGCAAGATACAGCCGAGGACCAAGGGCATCAGCGACCAGAACATGTCGCGGCCGTCGTGCAGCAACCGCGGTTTGGCCGGCCTGGCAGCAGGTCCGGCCACCGGGGCCGGCTCGCCGGCTACCTCGGCATTCGGCGGCAGCTCTTCGGTCATCCCCCGAGTATCCCAGTTCCAGCAGACCGATCCGCTTCTGGGACAATCACCAACCATGACAGTTGAGGGCGACCGCCCGGCCGGGCGGCCACGTGGTGAAGCCCCGGACCGCAACCTGGCACTGGAACTGGTGCGCGTCACCGAGGCCGGGGCCATGGCCGCGGGCCGCTGGGTGGGCCGCGGTGACAAAGAGGGCGGCGACGGCGCGGCCGTCGACGCCATGCGTGAGCTGGTCAACACCGTGTCGATGCGCGGCGTGGTGGTCATCGGCGAGGGCGAGAAGGACCACGCGCCGATGCTCTACAACGGCGAGGAGGTCGGCAACGGCGACGGGCCGGACTGCGACTTCGCCGTCGACCCGATCGACGGCACCACCCTGATGAGCAAGGGCATGCCCAACGCCATCTCGGTGCTTGCGGTCGCCGACCGCGGCGCGATGTTCGACCCGTCGGCGGTGTTCTACATGAACAAGATCGCCGTCGGGCCCGAGGCCGCCAACGTGCTGGACATCACCGCGCCGATCGCCGAGAACATCAAGGCCGTCGCCAAGGTGAAGGCGCTCTCGGTGCGGGACATGACCGTGTGCATCCTGGACCGGCCGCGGCACGCGCAGCTGATCGAAGACGTCCGGCTGACCGGCGCCCGCATCCGGCTGATCACCGACGGGGATGTCGCGGGCGCGATCTCGGCCTGCCGGCCCGACTCGGGCACCGACATGCTGGCCGGGATCGGCGGCACCCCGGAAGGCATCATCGCCGCCGCCGCGATCCGGTGCATGGGGGGCGCCATCCAGGCGCAGCTGGCGCCGAAGGACGACGAGGAGCGCCAGAAGGCGATCAACGCCGGCCACGACGTCGATCGGGTGCTGACCACCGAGGACCTGGTGTCCGGGGAGAACGTCTTCTTCTGCGCCACCGGCGTCACCAGCGGCGACCTGCTCAAGGGCGTGCAGTACTACCCCGGCGGCTGCACCACGCAGTCGATCGTGATGCGGTCGAAGTCGGGCACCGTGCGCATGATCGAGGCCTACCACCGGCTCTCGAAACTCAACGAGTACTCCGCCATCGACTTCACCGGCGACAGCACTGCCGCCTATCCCCTGCCCTGACCGAAAACCAGCGAGGACGCAACCTATGGCCGATAGCGCCACCGACACCGAATACCGCATCGAGCACGACACCATGGGCGAGGTCCGGGTGCCCGCAAAGGCGTTGTGGCGCGCGCAGACCCAGCGTGCGGTGGAGAACTTCCCCATTTCGGGCCGCGGACTGGAGCGCACCCAGATCCGCGCGCTGGGCCTGTTGAAGGGCGCCTGCGCGCAGGTCAACAAGGACCTCGGGCTGCTGGCACCGGAGAAGGCGGACGCGATCATCGCCGCGGCGGCCGAGATCGCCGACGGCCGGCACGACGACCAATTCCCCATCGACGTCTTCCAGACCGGTTCGGGCACCAGCTCGAACATGAACACCAACGAGGTGATCGCGAGCATCGCGGCGGCCAACGGTGTCACGGTGCACCCCAACGACGACGTGAACATGTCGCAGTCGTCCAACGACACCTTCCCGACCGCGACTCACATCGCGGCGACCGAGGCCGCGGTGCGCCACCTGATCCCGGCGCTCGAGGTGCTGCACGAGGCGCTGGAGAGCAAGGCCCGCGAGTGGCAGACGGTGGTCAAGTCGGGCCGCACGCACCTGATGGACGCCGTCCCGGTGACGCTCGGCCAGGAGTTCAGCGGCTACGCCCGCCAGATCGAAGCCGGCATCGAGCGGGTGCGCGCCACGCTGCCGCGGCTGGGCGAGCTGGCGATCGGTGGCACCGCGGTGGGCACCGGCCTCAACGCCCCCGACGGTTTCGGCGCCAAGGTGGTCGAGACGTTGATCGCCTCCACGGGCCTCAACGAATTGCGCACGGCCACAAATTCTTTCGAGGCACAGGCCGCGCGCGACGGCCTGGTCGAGGCGTCCGGCGCGCTGCGCACCATCGCGGTGTCCTTGACCAAGATCGCCAACGACATCCGCTGGATGGGCTCGGGCCCGCTGACCGGCCTGGCCGAGATCCAGCTGCCGGACCTGCAGCCTGGTAGTTCGATCATGCCGGGCAAGGTGAATCCCGTTCTGCCCGAGGCGGTTACGCAGGTGGCCGCGCAGGTGATCGGCAACGACGCGGCCGTCGCCGTCGGCGGTCTGTCGGGCGCCTTCGAGCTCAACGTCTACATCCCGATGATGGCCCGCAACATCTTGGAATCGTTCAAGCTGCTGACCAACGTATCGAGGCTGTTCGCGGAGCGCTGCATCGTCGGGCTCAAGGCCAACGTCGACCACCTGCGGGAGCTGGCCGAGTCGTCGCCTTCTATCGTGACGCCGTTGAACTCGGCGATCGGCTACGAGGAGGCCGCCGCGGTGGCCAAGCAGGCGCTCAAGGAGCGCAAGACGATCCGCCAGACCGTGATCGACCGCGGGCTGATCGGCGACAAGCTTTCGGAGGAAGAACTCGACCGCCGCCTCGACGTCTTGGCGATGGCCAAGGTCAAGCCGGCGAAGTAGGCGGGTGTTGCAGCGATGACGACTCCGCCCGGCGGCCCCTACGGTCAGGGACCCTACGGAAACCCCTATGGGCAGCAACCCTATTGGGGCGGCCCGCCGCAGGGCGGCCCGCCGCAGGGCGGCCCGCAACCGTACCCGCCGACCGGTCCCTACCCGTACCCGCCCCAGGGCTATCCGCAACCGGGACAGCCATTCCCGCCCGGGCCGTATCCGCCGGGGCCGCCACCGCGCGGACCTGGCTCGAAGCTGCCCTGGCTGATCGTCGGTGGCCTCGTCATCCTGGCCGTCATCGCACTGGTGGCGACCCTGATCGTGATGCGGGGCGGCAGCCACGGCAAGTCCCCGACCGCTGCGCCCTCGACGTCCACCAGCACCAGCAGCCAACCGAGGGGCCAGCAGACCGCCACCGATTGCACCCCGAACGTCTCCGGCGGTGAGATGCCGCGGACCGACTCGATCACGGCCGGCAAGCTCTCGTTCCCGGCGAGCTCGGTGCCGCCCAACTGGACCGTGTTCTCCGACGACCAGAACCCGAACCTGATCGGCGCCGTCGGCGTCGCCCAGGAAGTGCCCGGGGCCAGCCAGTGGATGATGACGGCCGAGGTCGGCGTCACCAACTTCGTCGCCAGCATGGACGTCACCGCGCAGGCGTCGAAGCTGTTGCAGTGCATCGCCAACGGACCCGGCTACGCGAACGCGCAGCCCACACTCGGCCCGGTGAAGTCGTCGTCGATCACGGTCGACGGAACCAAGGCCGCCCGCGCCGACGCCGACATCACGATCGCCGACCCCACCCGCAACGTCAAGGGCGACTCGGTCACGGTGATCACCGTCGACACCAAGCCGGTCACCGCCTTCATCGGCAGCACCCCGATCGGTGACGCCGCGTCGGCGGGCATCATCGGCAAGATCATCGCCGCGCTCAAGGTGAACAAGTCCTGACGCGGTTCCGGCGCCCTACCTCGTCGGCGCCGAGACCTGGGTAGCTTCCGAGCGTCCCCGCAGGACGGTGGAATAGCACTCGGCCCAATGCGTTTGCTCGGCCTCGCCGGCCCGCTCGATTGCTCCCGCCGCACACAGAATCCGCCGGTCGGCGGTCTTGGCCAGATCGGCCAACCGCGCGGCCTCGTTGACCGCGTCGCCGATCACCGTGTACTCGTAACGGTTCTCCGCGCCGATGTTGCCGGCGAAGACCCGGCCCGCCGAGACGCCGATGCCGAAATCGACGGGCAGGCGCCGCAATTGGGTACCCAGGGCGCGGGCGGTCGCCAGTGCGGCGGACGCAGGCTCGCTGGTGGCCAACGGCACTCCGAAGACGGCCAGCGCGGCATCCCCCGCGAATTTGTTGATCAGCCCGTGGTGTTCGTCGACGGCGTCGACGACGATGCGGAAGAAATCGTTGAGGATTTCGGCAACCTCTTGGGGCGGAAGGTTTTCCGCCAGCTGCGTCGATCCCACCAGGTCGATGTAGAGAACCGCCGCCTCGACCACGTCTCCCGACAGCGAGGCGCCCTGGTTGATGGCGCGCTGGGCGACGTCGGCCCCGACGTGGCGCCCGAACAGGTCGCGCAACCGGTCTCGCTCCGCCAGCCCGGCCACCATGCGGTTGAAACCCGTTTGCAGTCGCCCGATCTGGGAGCGTTCGTAGGCCCCGACGTAGGTTTCCATGTGGCCGTGCTCGACCTCCGCCATCGCGTCGACGACCTCGCCGAGCGGATCCGAGATGGATCGTGACGTCAGGATCATGGTCGGCAGTCCCAGCACCAGCGCCGCCAGCGCGACCACCAGGATCGGTATATCCAGCGACGTCGACTTCTCGATCAGCCAGCCGTACGAACGGAGCACGACCAGCGTCGCGATCACCCCGATCGGGAAGGCGCTGCACAGGAACCACAGCAGCACCAGCCGCGCATACACGCCCGGCACGGTCATCCGCGGTTCGCAGCCGAGCGTGGCGGCGCGCATGATCGGCCGCAGGACGCGCTGCGCCAGCAGCATCGCCGTGCCGGCGGCCGCGGGTCCGCCCAGCAGCGCGCCCAGGGCGATGGGCAACAACAGCTGCGCCCCGCCGCGAAGATTGAGCAACATGAAGATGGTGCCGGTGACGGCCCAGGCCCCGAACAGGATTGTTGATTGGCGACCTGGCAGCTTCAGTGCCGCTTCCCGCTGCTCCTGGGTGGGCTCGGCCCCGGCGACAAACCAGCGCAGCGTCGGGGTCGCGCTCACGATGCCCGCCGCCGCGACGCCGGCGACGCCGAGCGTGACGAGCACCAACACCGCCGCCGTGTTGTTCTTCGCGAAGTCCGCATTCTCGCCGATGGAGGTGTGGCCCCGCAACGGGATCAAGATGGCGGCCGCCTCGATGACGGCCAGAAAGTAGGACAGGGAAAGATCCAACCCGTATTGAATGGCTAACCGACGGAGGGACTTTCGCTGCAATGCCGTGTGGGGGCCGGCGTTCCGAAGCCAGGCGGCCGTACGCGTCCCAACGCTTGTGCTAGGCACCGTTGTTGGGTCCGCCCGAGTTCTGGCCCGGGATGTCGGTGATCGGGAAATTGGGCATCGGCTTGGGCGACGGCGTGTTCGGCAGGGTGGGGATGTCGCTCGCCGGGATGTCGTGCAACTCGTTGGCGGGCGGCCCGTTCTCGCGGCTGCCGTAGCTGCTACCGGGCGTCCGCGGGCCGAGCAGTTCGCTGACCGTCACCATCCGGTAGCCGTTGGCCTTGAGCACCGGAAGGAATTGGTAGACCAGATCGACGGTGCTCGAGTAGGTGTTGTGGAACAACACCACCGAACCCGGCTTGATGTACGTCATCAGCATGTAGCGCGTCGCGGCCGTGTTCGAGTCGTTGGCCCAATCGAACGGGATGACATCCCAGAGGATTTCGGCGAGGCCGAACTTCGCCGCGGTCTGCCGCACCGCGTCGCTGGACAAGCCGCCCGCGGGGCGATACAACGTCGGCGTGCGCCCCGTCGCGGCGGTGATCGCGTCGTTGGCCTTGGCGAACTGGGGGGCGATGTCTTCCGGCGGGATGGTCGCCATGTTGGGGTGCTCCCACGTGTGGCTGCCGATCTCCATCCCCGCATCGGCGATCCGCTTGGCGCCCACCGGGTTGGCGGCGACCTTGTTGCCGATCAGGAAGAAGGTCGCCTTCGCGTCGTTGTCCTTCAGGATTTGCAGCAGCCGCTCGTCGAAGGGCCCGGGCCCGTCGTCGAACGTCAGCGCGACGCACTTGACCACCGAGCAGCTCAGGTTGTCGGCGCGGGTCACATGGCCGGTCAGCCCGCCGATGACCAGCACGGCGACGGCCGCGACGACACCGACCACCATGCGCCCATAGCGCCAGGCCTGGTTGTCGGGTCGTTTCGGCACCGTCGAAGTTTATCGAACGCGTGGCCAGGCGAAATGCGCCGTCACTGCGGGCCGGCGATCTCCTCGAGCATCTCGGTGACCAGCGCGGCGATCGGCGACCGCTCGCTGCGCAGCAGCGTGATGTGGGCGAACAGCGGGTGCCCCTTGAGCTTCTCGATCACCGCGGCGACCCCGTCGTGCCGGCCGACCCGCAGGTTGTCCCGCTGGGCGATGTCGTGCGTCAGCACCACCCGCGAACCGGCGCCCAGCCTGGACAGCACCGTCAGCAGGACGTTGCGCTCCAGCGACTGCGCCTCGTCGACGATCACGAACGAGTCGTGCAGTGAGCGGCCCCGGATGTGGGTCAGCGGCAGCACCTCGAGCATGCCCCGGGAGAGCACCTCCTCCAGCACCGCCGGGCTGGCCAGGCCCTCGAGCGTGTCGAAGACCGCCTGCGCCCAGGGGCCCATCTTCTCGCTCTCGCTGCCCGGCAGGTAGCCCAGCTCCTGGCCGCCGACGGCGTAGAGCGGGCGGAAGACCACCACCTTGCGCTGGGTCCGCCGTTCCAGCACCGCCTCCAGGCCGGCGCACAGCGCCAGCGCCGACTTGCCGGTGCCCGCCTTGCCGCCCAGCGACACGATGCCGACGGACTCGTCGAGCAGCAGGTCGAGCGCCACGCGCTGCTCGGCGGACCGGCCGCGCAGGCCGAACGCCTCGCGGTCGCCGCGCACCAACTGGACGCGCTTGTCCGCGTTCACCCGGCCCAGCGCGTGCGAGCTCCCGCCGAGAAGCCGAATGCCGGTGTGGCAGGGCAGGTCCCGCGCCTCGGCCAGGTCTATCTCACCCTCGGCGAACAGCGCGTCGATGTCCTCGGTCGCGGTCTCGATCTCGCGCATCCCCGACCATCCGGAGGCCACCACATCCTGCGCGTGATACTCGTCGGCGGCCAGGCCGACCGCGGCGGCCTTGACGCGAAGGGGAATGTCCTTGCTCACCAACGTGACTCGCCTGCCCTCGGCGGCGAGGTTGGCGGCGCAACTCAAGATCCGGCAGTCGTTGTTGTCGCTTCGGAACCCGGCGGGCAGCACCGCGGGATCGGTGTGGTTGAGCTCGACGTGCAGCGTACCGCCTTGCGCCCCAACGGGAATAGGCTGATCAAGCCGTCCGTGCACGAGCCGGAGATCGTCGAACAAACGCAACGCCTGACGGGCGAACCACCCCAACTCGTGGTGATGCCGTTTGGCCTCCAGTTCGCTGATCACCACCAGCGGGACCACCACCTCGTGCTCGGCGAACCGGCTACACGCCCAGGGGTCGGACAGCAGCACGGAGGTGTCGATCACGTAGGTCCGGATTTCGGTCACGTAG
Source organism: Mycobacterium sp. E1715 (assembly GCF_001667625.1). NCBI lineage: Bacteria > Bacillati > Actinomycetota > Actinomycetes > Mycobacteriales > Mycobacteriaceae > Mycobacterium > Mycobacterium sp. E1715. The sequence goes on along the minus strand of NZ_LZJJ01000020.1, from coordinate 13,592 downwards.
CGCTCCTCGAGCGGGGTAAGCCCGCGCGGACCCGCACAGGCATGTCGGCGGGAACTGCGGCACCAGGACCGGGGCCGGTCCTTCCGTTGTGATGACGGGAGGTGCCGCCCTGGCAGCTGAGCATGACGCTGACCATCGAGAACGACGCTACTCTCGTCGCCGCTTTGCAGCAGCGCAGGCGCGCCGAGGTCTAAGCGCTCACGCGCGAGAATCGGCTAGCTGATGACGAACTGCTTGAGGGCGGGCTCGTCGGCGACACCCCATGCGGTGATGCGATCCGAGATCGCCTGCCGCAGCTGCTGTTGGTCGAAGATGCCCGCATCGGCGACATTGCGCAGCTTGTCCTGATAGGAGTCGATGTCCGCGCCGGGCACCTGCAGGTCGGCGGCGCGGGCCGCGATGGCGGCAATCGTCTCGTCGCGGGTGTACTGCAGGCAGTGCTCGACGAGGTTGGAGAAGAACAGTTCGTGCCGACGCTCGTCGCGTGCGATGCGGTCGATGAGCCCGGCCAGGATGGGCTCTTCGAGCTTCGCGGCCAGGTTCTCGCAGAAGACGGCGTAGGTGCGCTCGGAGAAAGCCATGTGCACCAGGGTCTCGACCTGCGTGTAGGTGTCCGCACGGTAGCCCTTCATGACGTACTCGACCCGGGCCTCCTCGTTGGCGGTCGGGTCGACCTCACGGGTGACCACCAGGTATTCGCGCAGCGCGATGGCGTGCAGGTGCTCCTCGGCGGTCCACCGGCCCAGCCAGCGACCCCACCAGTCTTCGAGGATGAAGTGCTCGACGAGTTCGCGGTGGTGTCCGGCCAGGTTGTCCTTGAGCAGCAGCAGGATCTCGCAGGCGTCCGTGTACTCGCGGGGAAGCGTCGCGTCGGACGGCTGCCAGTCCCGTCCACCGAGGAAGGCGAAGTTTTCGCCGCGGTCGAACGGCACGTAGTCGTGGGCGAACCAGATTTCCTCGGTGTTGAGGTGGCGGTCCATGTTGGCCTCGCACACCGGCTCGAGTTCCAGGGTCAGCGCGTTAGCTACAGGTTTCTGTGCCATGCGGTTACTGTAACTCGCATACACAGGTTCGTGAAATCGCCCGGCCCGTGTCGTGACAACTGGTGACTTTGGTCCCTGATCCGCCTCAGCGGTCGACCAGCGTCCACTCCTCGAGGCCGTCGTACAGCGGAAAGTCACGGGCGAGGCGGGTCACCCGCTGGCGCAGGGCCGTCAGGTCGGCCGCGGTGCCCGCCGCCAGCGCCGTGGCGATGACGTCGGCGACCTCGGTGAACTCCGCATCCCCGAAGCCGCGGGTCGCCAGCGCGGGCGTCCCCACCCGCAGGCCCGAGGTCACCATCGGCGGCCGGGGGTCGTTGGGAACCGCGTTGCGGTTGACCGTGATGCCGATCTCGTGCAGCAGGTCCTCGGCGGCCTTGCCGTCGAGCGGGGAGTTGCGCAGGTCGACCAGCACGAGGTGGACGTCGGTGCCGCCGCTGACCACCGACACGCCGGCCTTGGTGACGTCGGGGGCCGTCAGCCGGTCCGCGATGATGCGGGCGCCCGACAGGGTGCGCTGCTGGCGGTCGGCGAACTCGGGGGTGCCGGCGATCTTGAGCGCGACGGCCTTGCCCGCGATGACGTGCATCAGCGGTCCGCCCTGCTGGCCGGGGAAGACCGCGGAGTTGATGGACTTCGCGTATTCCTGCTTGCCGAGGATCAGGCCGGAACGTGGGCCGCCGAGCGTCTTGTGCACCGTCGTGGACACCACGTCCGCGTGCGGCACCGGCGAGGGGTGCAGTCCGACGGCGACCAGGCCGGCGAAGTGCGCCATGTCCACCCACAGCTTGGCGCCGACCTCGTCGGCGATCGAGCGGAACGCCGCGAAGTCCAGGATCCGCGGGTAGGCGGACCATCCGGCGATGATGACCGCGGGGCGGAACTCGAGCGCCTTGGCCCGCACCGCGTCCATGTCGACCAGGTGGGTCGTGGGATCCACACCGTAGAAGCCGGTTTCGTAGAGCTTGCCGGAGAAGTTCAGCTTCATCCCGTGTGTCAGGTGACCACCGTTGGCCAGGTCGAGGCCCAGCAGGCGGTCCCCCGGGGTCATCAGCGCGTGCAGGACGGCGGCGTTGGCCTGCGCGCCCGAATGCGGCTGCACGTTGGCGAAGTCGGCCCCGAACAGCGCCTTGGCCCGGTCGCGGGCGATGTTCTCCACGACGTCGACGTACTCGCAGCCGCCGTAGTACCGCCGGCCGGGCAGCCCCTCGGCGTATTTGTTCGTGAGCACGCTGCCCTGGGCCTGCAGCACCGAGCGCGGCACGAAGTTCTCCGAGGCGATCATCTCCAGCGTGTCGCGCTGGCGGCCCAGCTCCTTGCCGAGCAGCTCGGCGATGTCGGGGTCGACCTCGGCGAGCGGGGAGGACATCACAGAGGTCGAGGGCCGGGCGTCGGGTGCAGCAGTCACGGCGCCAGTCTATCCAGCGACGGTTTAGCCAGCCCAGCCGTCGGGCGCGCGTCCGCCCCTGCAACACTTGCACCATGCCGCGGCTTAGCGAGCCGAGCCCCTATGTGGAGTTCGACCGAAAGCAATGGCGCGCGCTTCGCATGTCGACGCCGCTGGCCCTCACCGAAGAGGAATTGGTTGGCCTGCGCGGTCTCGGCGAGCAGCTTGACCTCCTCGAAGTGGAAGAGGTCTACCTGCCGCTGGCCCGGCTCATTCACCTTCAGGTCGCCGCCCGCCAGCGGCTGTTTGCCGCCACCGCGGAGTTCCTCGGCGAGCCGCAGCAAAATCCGGACCGGCCGGTGCCGTTCGTGATCGGCGTGGCCGGCAGTGTCGCGGTGGGCAAATCCACCACCGCCCGCGTGCTGCAGGCCCTGCTCGCCCGCTGGGATCACCACCCGAGGGTCGACCTGGTGACCACCGACGGCTTCCTGTACCCGAACGCCGAACTCGGCCGGCGAAACCTGATGCACCGCAAAGGTTTTCCGGAGAGCTACAACCGCAGGGCGCTGATGCGGTTCGTGACGTCGGTCAAGTCCGGCTCGGACTACGCGTGCGCGCCGGTCTACTCGCACCTGAAATACGACATCATTCCCGGGGCCAAGCACGTGGTCCGCCATCCCGACATCTTGATCCTGGAGGGCCTCAACGTGCTGCAGACCGGGCCGACCTTGATGGTGTCGGACCTGTTCGACTTCTCGCTGTACGTGGACGCCCGGATCGAGGACATCGAGCAGTGGTACGTGTCGCGGTTCCTGTCGTTGCGGGGCACCGCCTTCGCCGACCCCGAATCGCACTTCCACCACTACTCCGCGCTCAACGACACCAAGGCCGTCGCCGCGGCGCGCGAGATCTGGCGATCCATCAACCGTCCGAACCTGGTCGAGAACATCCTGCCCACGCGGCCCCGCGCCACCCTGGTGCTGCGCAAGGACGCCGACCATTCCATCAACCGGCTCCGGTTGCGCAAGCTCTAGCGGTCACGCCGTTTCGAGGCGGCGCACCCCCAGGTACTGCAGCCCGGCGAACGCCGCGGTGTACACGCCGACGGCCAGCGTGGCAGCGATCCCGGTGGCGGACAGCGGAAACACGCCCGCGGCCACGATCGCTGCCAGCGTGAACACGACGTTGGCCACGATGACGCCGATGCCAACGCGGCGCAGGTTCGGCGCCGCCGCAACGAGGAACACGGCCAAGCCGCTGAACACGAACAGGGCGCCGAGGCTGTACTCCTGCAACGACGTCAGGCCCGTCAGCGATGAAAGTGGGTCGGCGAGAAAGGCGATGGCCAAACCGCACAGTCCCGTGAGGGTGGCGTCGGCGCGCATGGCGAAACGCAACAGCGAGTCGGTCGCGTCGTACAGGGGTCGGGTCGCCAGACCGGGTGCGCCAGATGCATACATCATGTGATTACTCCTCGCGATGGCGATTGGGGGTCGAACATCAGCGTGCCGCCGGCCCACTGCCATATCGACTCGTGGCACTGCCAACTACTGCCACGCATACACAGACCAGCGAGTTCACTCGGCTATTCCCGTTTGCGGTCCCGAATCCCGATTGTTATTCGACAGACGCCAGCCTGGCGCTCAGCAGCCCCAGCAGTCACACATTTTCGGGGACACGCGGTGTACCCGCCTCAGCGCGACAGTCGCGCCTCCGGCGGGTGTCCGACCGCGGTGTCGCTGCGAGCCGGGCACGACGCCGCCCACGCCGGTGACTGAAGTCACGGACGCCGGGGTCGAGCGGCTAGTCGCTGGTCACGGGGACCCGGGCCCGCAGGTCCGCGGCGATCAACCGGGCGGCGGCGTTCTGCCAGTTGTGCAGCGAGCGTTGCGGCACGTCGGTCACCAACCACTGCCAGGCCTGCCGGGCGATCGGATCCAGTCCCGCAGCGGTGGCGTTCTGCGCGTAGGCGCGCACCCCGACGACGTAGGGGAAGTACAGCGAGTTGTAGTGCCGCCACTGCTCGGTGGTCCCGAAGTCGCCGGCGTCGCGCGGTTTGAGCCGCCCGATCGCCTCGGCGAGAACCGCCTTGAGCTCGTTGGCCCGCTCCAGCGGATGGTCGGGTGCGCCCCGCGCGGCGAGCCGCTCGTCGATGACGGGCAGCGCGGTCAACGGGCTGGCGACCAGTTTGCTCAGGTCGGCGTAGTGCGTCAGGGCCCGGCGGGTGAGCCTGGCGAACGTGGCGTCGTCGACGTGGTTGAGCGGATCCACCGACCGCAGCGGCAGCGCCGCGCCGGTGTTGCGCAGCGCCGCCCGATCCTCGCGCAGCGCAGGCGATTTCGAGAACGCCAGCCGGTCGAGAACCCCTGCCAGCGGATCCGCGAGCACCTGCACGGCGATCGCGACGGCCAGGCTGGTGAACAGCAGCACGGTGAGCGCGGTCTGCGCGGCGCGGTCGTCGCGCGTCAGCGCCAGGCCGATCAGCGCCTGGGCGCCGAAGAGCACCGCCACCGCCACCGAGCCGGCGAACGAGCGGAGCATGTCGGCGCGCAACGCCTGGCCCTCGTCGAACGCGTCCCACAGGGCCACGGCGATCCCGAGGGAGAGGACGTCGAGGCTCGTCGATGCGAGCGCAACCCAGCTGGGCACCAGGCCCAGCGGAATGATCAGGATGGCGTTGCCCAGCGCGAAGAACAGGGTCGCGACGACGGCGAGCCCGACGGCCGACCGCGGCCGGCGGGGCTGCCGCAACGCGACCGCCATCGCGCCGAAGGTGGACACCGAGATCACCGCGAACATCACCCAGTGGCCCGTGCGCAGCGGCCCGTCGACACTGCCGGCCAGCATTGCCCCGACCAGCGTCAGCGCCGCGACCCCGGCGACCAGCAGCACCTCTCGGGTGCGCGCCCTCGAACCGTCGCTGGGCCGGCACAGCTCGACGAGCACCGCGAACCACGCCACACCGGGGATCGCCACCAGGTAGATCTCGACGCGGGCGAGCAGGTGCGCGTACGCCGGGCTGACGGTCCGCACGCCGTCCAGCCCCACCACGAACGCGAAGCCGCACAGCCCGATCGCCGCCAACACCAGAACCGGCTTACGTGGATCGCGAGCCAGCAGGTACAACCCGAGCCAGCCGCTCAGCGTGAACACCACCGCCGACAGCGCAGCCATGAACCTAGTTTGTCACGGAGTCGAACGACCGCTAAGCCCCTCGGCTACTTGCCGTACCGGCGGTGCCGCTGGCTGTAGTCGCGCAGCGCACGCAGGAAATCGACCCGGCGGAATGCGGGCCAGTGCGCCTCCGTGAACCACATCTCCGAATACGCGCTCTGCCACAGCAGGAACCCGGAGAGGCGTTGTTCCCCCGACGTGCGGATGACCAGGTCGGGATCGGGTTGCCCGGAGGTGTACAGGTTTTCGGAGATGCCGTCGACGGTCACCGCGTCGATGAGCTCCTCGGCGGACGCACCGTTGGCGAGCTCCTTGCTCAGCAGCGCCCGCACCGCGTCGACGATCTCGCGACGGCCGCCGTAACCCACCGCGACGTTGACGTGGAACGGCGCCACGACGGGCGTCGACTCCACCGCGCCGCGCAGCCGCCGGGCCGGTTCCTCGCCGAGCAACTCCAGATCGCCGACGGTGCGCACGCTCCAGCGGTTGGCCGGCGCGCAGATCTCCTCGACGACATCGGTGATGATCTCGATCAGACCGGCCAGTTCCTCGGGATCGCGCTGCAGGTTCTCCGTGGACAGCAGGTAGACCGTGGTCATCTCGATGCCGGCCTCCTGGCACCAGCGCAGCATCTCGGCGATCTTCGCGGCGCCCATGCGGTAGCCGTAGCTGACGTCGGCGTAGCCGGCGTCGCGGGCCCACCGCCGGTTGCCGTCGCACAGGACCGCGATGTGGCGGGGCAGGTCGGATTTGGACGACGCCAGACCCTGCCGCAGCCGCAGCTCGTAGACGCGATACAGCGGCTCTTTGAGACGCGGCGGGATAATTTCCACGGAGACTCAGCCTACTGTGAGCTACACCAAATTCCCCCCTGCTGATCCGGCGATCTCACCGCGATGCGAACACCCCTCCGCGGCGGTTGCCGATTACTGTGGCGGGTAAGCAGCCACTGGCAGTTTCCCGACCTGCACGACGAGGCCCCAGGAGATATGAGTAGCCAGACGAGCACACCCGCCACCCCAGAGCGCGGAGCCGAGGCGATCACGCCGGGCAATACGGTCGAACAGCTTGTCGAAGGCGCGGCCAGCGTCCTCACCAAGCCCCGCATGCGCGGCTGGATCCACTTCGTCTCCGCCTGGCTGGCGATCATCACCGGCGCCACCCTGGTCTCGGTGTCGTGGGCCGCGTCCTCGCCGCGCGCAGGGCACTCGACGCTGGTCTACGCGGCGGCCACGGTGGCGATGTTCGCCGTCAGCGCCACCTACCACCGGGTGCAGTGGAAGTCGGCGGCCGCCCGCAACCTGATGAAGCGGCTCGACCACTCGATGATCTTCGTGTTCATCGCCGGCAGCTACACACCGTTCGCCCGCCTGGCCATGCCGCAGCAAACCGGGATGGAGGTGCTGTGGATCGTCTGGGGCGGCGCGGTGGCGGGCATCCTGCTCAAGGTGTGCTGGCCGTCGGCGCCGCGCTGGCTGGGCGTGCCGCTGTACATCGTGCTGGGCTGGGTGGCCGTGTGGTACTGCCCGACCATCCTGCACAAGGCCGGGGTGGCTGCGATGGTGCTGCTGGCCGTCGGCGGCGTGTTCTACAGCGTCGGCGGCATCTTCTACGCGCTGCGCTGGCCCGACCCGTGGCCCAGCACGTTCGGCTACCACGAGTTCTTCCACGCTTTCACCGCCGTAGCGGCGATCCTGCACTACATCGCCATGTGGTTCGCGGTGTTCTACGTCGGCAACCAGGCGTGGCTGCACTGAGCCGGCTAGGAGTGGGTGACGTCGGCCGCTGACCAGTAGGCCTTCATGTGGGCGACCTTGCCGTCCTCGTCGAACGCCATCACGTCGATCGGCTCGATCACCATGCGGTGCTCCCCGGCGGTGATCGTGAGGCGGAAATGGAAGGCCGCCTCGTTGCCGGCCACCCGCAGCGTCACCAACTCGCACTCGCGCTGGACGTCGTTGACCGCGGAGTAGAAGCCGTGGATCGCCTGGCGCCCGATGTGCACCTCGCCGCCGACGGGATCCTCGACCGTGGCGTCATCGGCGTAGAGCTCGACCAGTTCGTCGGCGCCGCCCTTGGCGACCAGTTCGATGTAGCGGTTGACCGTGTCGGTGATCTGTTCGGCGCTCGGCATGAAACGTCACGCTACCGTGGCGCCGCCAGCGCCTCCGCGAGGTCTTCGGCGGTGGTGACCGGCAGGTCGCACACGCGGCCGCGGCACACGTAGGCGGCGTCGGCGGCGGCCACCCGGTCGCGGCCGGCCAGCAGCGCCGACGAGTCCTTTTCGCCGCCCACGACGATCGCCCCGCCGGGCGCCAACCGTCGCGCCTCGGCCAGCAGCGGCGACCGCGACGGATCGCAGGCGACGGCGATCTGCAGCGGACCCCGGATGGCGGCTTCGGCGACCGCCAGCCAGTGGCCCGCCGAGCGCGGCGCGCGCTCGAGCAACAGCGAATGCGCGCCGAGCGCCTCGCCCGCCGCACGCAGGTACCGCTCCGCGCGCTCCCCCTCAACCAGGTGCGCCGCGGTCAGCAGCGCCTCGGTGATCGAGGACGCGCCGGACGGGGTCGCGCCGTCCAGCGGGTCGGCGGGCCGCACCATCAGCCGCTCGGCGTCGTCGGCGGTGTCGAACCAGCGACCCGGTTGCTCCGGGTCGGCGAAGTGCCGCAGCGCGGTGTCGAGCAGCTCGGTCGCGGCGGTCAGCCACCCGGCGTCGGCGTCCAGCTGATGGAGCGCGAGCAGGCCGGTGGCCAGCGTCGCGTGATCCTCGAGGATGGCGGCGCTGTCGCCGACCACGCCGCCGAGGCTGGCCCGCCGCAGCCGCCCGTCGACGAGGTGCGAGCCCAGCAGCGCGGTCGCGCAGTTCCGCGCGGCGCGGGCGAGTTCGGGGTCGTCCAATGCGACGGCGGCTTCGGCCAGCGCGGTGATCGCCAGGCCGTTCCAGGACGTGACGACCTTGTCGTCACGCCCGGGTTGGGGTCGGGCCAGGCGGGCGGTCAGCAGGGCGGCCCGCACCCGCTCCAGCCGTTGCGGGTCGTCAGGATCGGCGGGTGCTTGCAGCACCGAAGTTCCGTGTTCGAACGTGCCGGTCGCGTTGACCGCGAAAAACATTGCGGCCCAAGGGCCATCGTCGGGGCCGAGCGCCTCGGTCAGCTGCTCGGGCGTCCACACGTACGTCGAGCCCTCGCGGCCGTCGGCGTCGGCGTCCAGCGACGACGTGAACACGGCGCCGTCGGCCAGGTCGTCGAGCAGAAACCGCGCCGTCTGGGCGGCGACCCGGCGCGCCAACGGGTCCCCGGTGCGCCGGGCCCAGTGCGCGTAGGCGCGCAGCAGCAACGCGTTGTCGTACAGCATCTTCTCGAAATGCGGCACCACCCAGGCGTTGTCGACGCTGTAGCGGGCGAAGCCGCCGGCGAGCTGGTCGTAGATGCCGCCGCGGGCCATCGCCGTGCCGGTGCGCGCGACCGCATCCAGCGCCGCCTGGGATCCGGTGCGTTCGTAGTTGCGCAGCAGCGCCTCGAGAATCGCCGACGGCGGGAATTTGGGTGCGCCGCCGAAGCCGCCGCGTGCGGTGTCCTGGTCGTGGAGCACCGCGGCCACCGCGTGGTCACACAGCGCGGGCGCGACGTCCGGGCCGCCGGAGGGCAGGCCCGCCGACATCGCACGCAGCTCGCCGGCGATGGCGTCGGACGCCTCCTCCACCTCGCCGCGGCGCTGGCGCCAGGTGGCGGATACGGCCGAAAGAAGTTGCAGAAAGCCATCTTTCGGGTAGTAAGTGCCGCAGAAGAACGGCCGTCCGTCCGGCGTCAGGAAACACGTCATCGGCCAACCCCCGTGCCCGGTCAGCGCGACGGTGGCGTTCATGTAGACGGCGTCGAGATCCGGGCGCTCCTCCCGATCGACTTTGATGCAGACGAATCCGGAGTTCATGGCGGCGGCCACCTCGTCGTCCTCGAACGATTCGTGGGCCATGACGTGACACCAGTGGCAGGCCGCGTAGCCGATGGAAAGCAGGATCGGCACGTCGCGCTCGGCCGCGGCCGCCAGGGCCTGCGGGGTCCACTGCTGCCAGTGCACCGGGTTGTCGGCGTGCTGGCGCAAATATGGGCTGGTGGCCAGCCCGAGGGTGTTGGTCGTAGCGGCGTCAGCCCGGCTCATCGCCCGGTCCCGGGGGCCGCTGCGATCCCTTGGCCTGGTCCGGCGGCTGTCCGTCGGCGCCGTCGACCCCTTCGGTCCTCTCGTCGGCGGCCTGGTCGGGCTCGGGGTCAAACGACTTGGGCACCTTCTTGAGCTGCCGGTTCATCGACCGCAGCAGCAACAGCGTGGCGATCAGCAGCAACACGACGATCAGCAGCCCGATCGGGCTGGCCTTGCCGAAATCGGGCCCGGTGTGCTGCGGCGCGCCGTCCGCCAGCGCGCTCGCCATCAGAAGAACGTGGTTCACCCGTCACTCTCGATTCCGGCGAACAGGTCGTCCTCGGGCAGCCGGACGGGGACGCGCGAGCGCGCGAGCTCGAATTCCTCCGTCGGCCACAGCCGCTGCTGCCATTCGATGGGCGCGGCGAAGAAGTCGTGCTCGGGGTCGATCTGGGTGGTGTGGGCCCGCAGCGCGTCATCACGCTGGCTGAAGTACTTCGAGCACTCGACGCGCGTCGTCACCCGGGACTCGAAGGGGTCGTGCGCGGCGTCCCAATGCTCGAGCCACTTCTTGAACGGGGGTTCCTGGCCGTGCTTGACGGCTTCGTCGTGCAGCAACTGCATCCGGGCCCGCAGGAACCCGTGGATGTAGTAGAGCTTGGACACCGTCCACGGCTCGCCCGCATCGGGAAAACGCCGATAGTCGCCGGCCGCCTCGAAGGCGCCGACCGAAACCTGGTGGCAGCGAATGTGATCGGGGTGCGGGTAGCCGCCGTTCTCGTCGTAGGTGGTGATCACGTGCGGGCGGAACTCGCGAACGACGCGGACCAACGCCTCGACCGACTCCTCCAGCGGCACCAGCGCGAAGCATCCTTCCGGCAGCGGGGGCGGCGGGTCCCCCTGCGGCAAGCCGGAGTCGACGAAGCCGAGCCAGGTGTGCTCGACACCGAGGATCTCGGCGGCCTTCGCCATCTCGTCACGGCGGATCTCGGCGATGTGGCCGTGCACCTCGGGCAGGTCCATCGCCGGGTTGAGAATGTCGCCGCGTTCACCACCGGTCAGCGTCACCACCAGCACCCGGTGCCCCTCGTCGGCGTACCGGGCGAGGGTGGCGGCGCCCTTGCTGGACTCGTCGTCGGGGTGGGCGTGCACCGCCATCAACCGCAGCTCGCTCACGTGCCCCCTTGTCGGTCAACTGGTCGCCGGTTGCGAACCTATAATTCCAGTTCTTCAGATCGTTGCATGCTGCCGGCCACCGCCCGGCAGCCGACCATCCAGGCATACCCACCAGATGACCGAAACTTCCGCCTCCCGCCCGGAGAGCCGCTACGGGCGCTCCCGGGTGCGCCGGCGCTGGGTCATCGTCGGCCTCGGCGCGCTGGTGGTCGCCGCCGGCCTGGTGATCGCCGTCGTCGGCTACCACCGGCTGGGCACCAGCGCCGTGACGGGCACGCTGGCCGGCTATCGGCTGGTCGACGACCAGACCGCGTCGGTAACGATCAGCGTGACGCGATCCGATCCGTCGCGGCCGGTGGACTGCATCGTGCGGGTCCGGGCCAAGGACGGCAGCGAGACGGGCCGCCGGGAGGTGCTGGTGCCTCCGTCCGAGGCGGCCACGGTGCAGCTGACCACCACGGTGAAGTCCAGCAAACCGCCCGTGATGGCCGACATCTACGGGTGCGGAACCGACGTGCCCGCCTATCTGCGGCCGGCGTGAGCCCCCGGACAACAGCCGAACTGCGAATTTGGGGTCATCAATTGTTTGCGCGGTGGTAACATGGGTGAATGCACGGTTCCTGATGGGACCGTGTATTGCTGCATTAAGGCCGTGAGCACAACGGATCGGCAGCACTCGGGGAGAGAACCCGGATACCTCCGGCGGTGGGGTTTAACAGGCTTACGCGGTTTCGCGGAACGACAACACGAGGAGCACGACGAGATGACGGACACTTCGGTGACGTGGCTGACCCAGGAGTCACATGACCGGCTGAAGGCGGAGCTCGATCAATTGATCGCGAATCGTCCGGTCATCGCCGCGGAGATCAACGACCGCCGGGAAGAAGGCGACCTGCGCGAGAACGGCGGCTACCACGCCGCCCGTGAGGAGCAGGGCCAGCAGGAGGCCCGCATCCGTCAGCTGCAGGACCTGCTCAACAACGCCAAGGTCGGCGAAGCGCCCAAGCAGTCCGGTGTCGCATTGCCCGGTTCGGTGGTGAAGGTCTACTACAACGGCGACAAGTCGGACAGTGAGACCTTCCTGATCGCCACCCGCCAGGAGGGCGTCAACGACGGCAAGCTCGAGGTGTACTCGCCCAACTCACCGCTGGGCGGAGCCCTGATCGACGCCAAGGTGGGCGAGACCCGCAGCTACGTGGTGCCCAACGGCAACACCGTCGAGGTCACGCTCGTCAGCGCGGAGCCGTACCACTCGTAGGCGCCGTCGGGGCGCTGGTCAGCCGAGGGCCTGCTCGAGGTCGGCCAGCAGGTCCGCCTCGTCTTCGATGCCGACCGACAGCCGCACCAGGTCGTCGGGCACTTCCAGTTGGGAACCGGCCGTCGACGCGTGCGTCATGGCGCTGGGGTGCTCGATCAGCGACTCGACCCCCCCGAGCGATTCGGCCAGGATGAACACCTCGGTGCGGGCGCACAGATCCCGCGCGGCCTGCCGGCCGCCCCGCATGCGCACCGACACCATGCCGCCGAACCCGCGCATCTGCCGGGCGGCGACCTCGTGCCCGGGATGGCCCGGCAGGCCGGGATACAGCACGGCGCTCACCGCCGGGTGCCCGGCGAGGTATTCGGCTACGGCCGAGGCGTTTTCGCTGTGCCGCTGCATCCGCAGCACCAAGGTCTTCAGCCCGCGCATGGTCAGGTAGGCGTCGAACGGGCCGGGCACCGCCCCGGCTCCGTTCTGCAGGAACGCGAAAGCCACGTCCAGCTCGGCGTCGTTGGTGATCAGCGCGCCGCCCACCACGTCGGAGTGGCCACCGATGTACTTGGTGGTCGAATGCAGCACCACGTCGGCGCCCAGCGTCAGCGGCTGCTGCAGCGCAGGTGAGGCAAAAGTGTTGTCCACCAACACCTTTGACGAGTACTGCTGACCGACTTCGGCGAGGGCCGCGATGTCGGCGATGGACAGCAGCGGGTTGGTCGGCGTCTCCACCCAGATCAGGCGGGTCTGCGGCGTGATGGCCGCGCGGACGGCGTCGAGGTCGGACAGCGCGACCGGCGTGTAGTGAACGCCCCACTGCGTGAACACCTTGTCGATCAGCCGGAAGGTGCCGCCGTAGGCGTCGTTGGGGATGATCACGTGGTCGCCGGGCCGCAGCATCGCCCGCAGGGCGCAATCGGTGGCGGCCATGCCCGAGGCGAACGCCCGCCCGTGGCCGCCTTCTTCGACCGCCGCGAGCGAGGCCTCCAGCGCGGCGCGCGTCGGGTTTCCGGTGCGCGCGTATTCGAATCCTCCGCGCAGCGTGCCGACGCCGTCCTGGGCGAAGGTGCTGCTGGCGTAGATCGGAGCGTTGACCGCCCCGGTCGCCGGGTCCGGCCGGTAGCCGGCGTGAATCGCTTTGGTGGCGAGTCCGGTGAAGTGTCCGGTGCGGTCGGCGCTCATCGACGATCAGCCTAGGCGACGGCCGCCCCGGCTACCGCGCCCGCACGACTAGCCCGGCAGCTGCTCGGTTCCGTCGGACGGCAGGCAGACGGTCGTCATGATCTTGTCCGCCAGCGTTTGCCGCTTCGAATCCCACAGCGGGAAAAGGAAACCGATGAAGCAGATGATCGCGTCGACGAAGTGCGCCAGGGAACGCACCACCGACATCCCGAAACCGATGGGCTGGCCGGTGACCTCGCTG
>NZ_LZJJ01000019.1:0-3726 GCF_001667625.1 Mycobacterium sp. E1715 | reverse complement strand
GGCGCACCAGGTTGCCGAAGCGCCGGTGCAGCCACTCGTCGCGGTCGGACCACTCAAAGCCCAACCGTTCGCGAACGGCCGGGTGATACAAGCCCACCGTGAGCCAGACGAAGAACGGCCGCGACAGCCTGGTCAGGCCGCCCCACAGCCAGTCCGGGAGCCAGGGAGCGATCGGCAGCTTGTCATAGATGGTCAGATCGAGCACGGCCCGCGTCGCGTAATTGTCCTCTAATACGTTGCGGCACATGTGGTCCCAGTATTCCTGAAACTCTTCCCAGGTCTTGGGCACCGGGCGCATGCTCATGCCGTACATCCGGTACCACTGAATGTGTTCGTCGAAGAGCTGCCGCTTGTCGGCCTCCGTCAGACCGCCGCCGAACCGCTCCGCCACCAGAATCGTGCCCATGAAGAACGTGGAGTGTGCCCAATAGAAGACGTCGGGATTCAGCGCGTGATACCGGCGGCCTTGGTCGTCCACGCCCTTGATGTCGGTGTGGTAGTCGCGGACCTCGGCGCCCGTCGTCGGAGCGCGGTCGCCGTCGAAGACCACCCCGCCGATCGGATACAGCGACCGCATCACCCGCGGCAGGGGTTCGCGGAAGAACGTCGAGTGCTGCTCCACGGCGGCGCCCAACTGCGGGTGCATGTTCTGCATGGATCCCGCGAACGGGCCCTGCAGCATGCCGCGCCAATCACCGAAATACCGCCACGTCAGCGAGTCGGGCCCCAGCGGGACCGGTGGCGCCTCGTAGCCCAGGGGCGACACCGGGCAGCCGGCGGCCACGGCGGGTCCGCCCGATTCGTCGCAGGCGACGTCGCTGGTCAGCGGCCGGGGTCCGGACGTATGTTGGGTCACTATTGGATTCCTGTGGGTATCTGCAAATCTGACTACACGCGTTGTCAGTTCTAGCTTAGGAGCGATGTGCAGTCCGGTCAACGACGGGGCCGGTGGACCGGCGTCCCCCTGGGGGATCGCCTCACCCTCCGTCGCGACAACCTCATCGCCGCCGGCGTGCAATTGCTCGGCAGCGGCAGCCGGCCCGCGCTGACCGTGCGCGCGGTGTGCCGCGAGGCCGCCCTGACTGAGCGGTATTTCTACGAAAGCTTCTCGGACCGCGACGAATTCGTCCGCGCGGTCTACGACGACGTGTGTACGCGCGCGATGAACACGCTCACTTCGGCGAACACCCCGCGGGAAGCCGTCGAAAAGTTCGTCGAGCTGATGGTCGACGATCCGGTTCGCGGCCGGGTGCTGTTGCTGGCGCCGGCGGTCGAACCGATCCTGACCCGGTCTGGCGCGGAGTGGATGCCCAACTTCATCGAACTGCTGCAGCGCAAGCTGTCGCGGATCGGTGACCCGGTGCTGGAGAAGATGATCGCCACCAGCCTGGTCGGCGGCCTTTCGAGCCTGTTCACCGCGTACCTGAACGGGCAGCTCGGTGCAACGCGAAAACAATTCATCGACTACTGCGTCAACATGCTGTACATCACGGCCGCCCCGTACGTGCCCGCCCCCGACTTGGGCTAGTGCGACTGCCGGTTTATCGACTCCGCCCCGGCGGCAACCCTTACGACCTGAGCTGAACGCCCCGGATGTGGGATCTAACCGTTACGCGGCGCGCGGCCAGGCAGCTTGATGCTACTGAGGTACACAGATATATTGACTGCTACCCGTCGACACAGATAACTGGAGGGGCCCCCATGTCAGCAGAGCTGACAAACCTACAGCTGCTGCACGAGCTCGAACCGGTGGTCGAGAAATGCCTCAACCGGCACGAGAGCATGCACAAGAACTGGAACCCGCACGACTACATCCCGTGGTCCGACGGGAAGAACTTCTACGCGCTGGGCGGGCAGGACTGGCACCCCGAGGAAAGCCAGCTCTCCGACCTCGCCCAGGTGGCGATGGTGCAGAACCTCATGACCGAAGACAACCTGCCGTCATACCACCGCGAGATCGCGATGAACTTCGGCTTGGACGGCGCCTGGGGCCAGTGGGTCAACCGGTGGACCGCCGAAGAAAACCGGCACGGCATCGCGCTGCGCGACTACCTGGTCGTGACCCGCGCCGTGGACCCCGTCGAGCTGGAGAAACTCCGCATCGAGGTGGTGAACCGGGGCTTCAGCCCGGGCCAGAACCAGCAGGTGCGGGCCGACCTGTTCGCCGAGAGCCTGTTCGACTCGGTCATCTACGTGACCTTCCAGGAGCTGGCGACCCGGATTTCACACCGCAACACCGGCAAGGCCTGCAACGAGACCATCGCCGACCAGTTGCTGCAGAAGATCTCCGCCGACGAGAACCTGCACATGATCTTCTACCGCGACGTCAGCGAGGCCGGGTTCGAGATTGCGCCCAACCAGGCAATGAAAGAGCTGCACAAGGTGCTGCGCAACTTCCAGATGCCCGGCTACCAGGTCCCCGAGTTCCGGCGCAAGGCCGTCTTCATCGCCGTCGGCGGCGTCTACGACCCGCGCATCCACCTCGACGACGTCGTCATGCCCGTCCTGAAGAAATGGCGCATCTTCGAGCGCGAGGACTTCACCGGCGAGGCGGCGGCGATGCGCGACGACCTCGCCTTGCTGATCAAGGAACTCGAGCAGGCCTGCGACAAGTTCGAGATCTCGAAGCAGCGCCAGCTCGAGCGGGAAGCCCGCACCGGCAAGAAGACCACCGCGTTCGAGCTGCACCAGACCGCCGGCAAGCTGGCTATGAGCCGCCGGTAACCCAGCGTTGCGCATCGGTCCCATCACGCTCGCCAGCCCGGTGGTGCTGGCCCCGATGGCGGGCGTGACCAACGTCGCATTCCGAACGCTGTGTCGTGAGCTCGAGCGGTCGAAGGCCGGCACCGTCAGCGGGCTCTACGTCTGCGAGATGGTGACGGCGCGCGCCCTCGTCGAGCGCCACCCGGTCACCATGCACATGACCACGTTCGCTCCCGATGAGTCGCCACGCTCGTTGCAGCTCTACACGGTCGACCCGGCGACCACGTACGACGCCGCCCGAATGATCGTCGACGAGGGCCTGGCCGACCATATCGACATGAATTTCGGCTGTCCGGTGCCCAAGGTGACCAAACGCGGCGGCGGCGCCGCGCTGCCGTACAAGCGGCGGCTGTTCGGCCAGATCGTCGCGGCGGCCGTGCGTGCCGCCGAGGGTTCCGGGGTGCCGGTGACCGTCAAGTTCCGCGTCGGCATCGACGACGAGCATCACACGCACCTCGACGCCGGCCGCATCGCCGAGACCGAGGGCGCCGCCGCCGTCGCGCTGCACGCCCGCACGGCGGCGCAGCGCTACTCCGGCACCGCCGACTGGGAACAGATCGCGCTGCTCAAGCAGCACGTGACGACGATTCCGGTGTTGGGTAACGGCGACATTTACGACGCCAGCGACGCGCTGGCGATGATGGCCAAAACCGGCTGCGACGGCGTCGTCATCGGCCGCGGCTGCTTGGGTCGCCCCTGGCTTTTCGCCGAACTCTCGGCCGCGTTCACCGGGAGCCCGGCCCCCACCCCGCCCACGTTGGGTGAAGTCGCCGACATCGTCCGCCGACACGGGCGGCTGCTGGCCGCGCACTTCGGCGAGGACAAGGGCATGCGCGACATCCGCAAGCACATCGGGTGGTACCTGCACGGCTTTCCGGCCGGCTCGGGGCTGCGCCGGGCGCTGGCGATGGTCAAGACGCTCGACGAACTCGATTCTCTGCTAAGCCAATTGGACGGCACGGT
>NZ_LZJJ01000018.1:0-42893 GCF_001667625.1 Mycobacterium sp. E1715 | reverse complement strand
GTGATCAACGCGCGGCAACGAACGTATCTTCCCGGTCCGCGCTGCGATCAGATCACGAAATTCAGGTGCTCGACGACCTGGGCGGCCACGTCCTCGTCACCGCCGAGGTCGACGGATTGCGCCCGGGCGCGGCACATGGGCCGGCCGCCGGCCAGCCGGGTGAACTGCAGGCCGTCCAGCCGGATCGCCACCGTCGGCTCCTGGCCGCCGAAGTCGTCGAGCACCTGAATTTCGTGATCTGATCGCAGCGCGGACCGGGAAGATACGTTCGTTGCCGCGCGTTGATCACGGCGTACTATTGATTGTCCTGCCGAAAATCGGCGGGGATGCGAGGGGCTGAACGGTTTCGACTTCGCGCATCGAATCAAGGGAAGCGTGCCGGTGCAGGCAAGAGACCACCGTAAGCGTCGTTGCAACCAATTAAGCGCCGATTCACATCAGCGCGACTACGCTCTCGCTGCCTAAGCGACAGCTAGTCCGTCAGACCGGGAAAGCCCTCGACCCGGAGCCTGGCGTCAGCTAGAGGGATCAACCGATGAGTCCGGTGCGATCGGGGACCTCGATCGACTGAATGATGCCGCCGTAGGTCAGGATTCGCACGCGCATGCCGTGTCCGCTGGTGAGCGTATAGCGGCGCACGGGCGCCTCACCCACCTGACCGAACGGCTCGCTGGTTATCGACGGCGGCCCTGCGGGTTCGATTCCCGGCAGCTCCACCAAATGGATCGCCGCTTGGCGGTCCTTTCGTTTGACTGGACAGAACGCTTCGCCCGGTTACTCCGAATGGACGAAGGCGAGGGGCGCCCATGCGCGGTAAGCGACCGTTTCAGCTGATCTCCGTCCTCGCTGTCGCGGGCTTGGCCGCCTGTGTCAATACGACGACAAACACCGCCACGGACCGCGGCAACGCACCCGCAGGGCCGCCGTCGATAACCAGCGAGCCGTTCGGTCAGGTGGGTGAGGCGCCCGTGCGCCGCTATACGCTCACCAGCGGACACGGCATGCGCGTGCGAATCCTGACCTACGGCGGCATCATTCAGTCGATCGAGGTCCCCGATCGCACCGGACTCATCGGCAATGTGGTGTTGGGTTTTCCGACCCTGGACGGTTACCTGAACAACACCGGATCCGCCAAGACCTATTTCGGCGCGCTCGTCGGCCGCTACGGCAACCGGATCGCCAAGGCGGCATTCTCGTTGAACGGCAACGAGTATCACCTGCCGATCAACAACAACGGCAACAGCCTGCACGGTGGCACCGCGGGCTTCGATACCAAGGTGTGGCAGGCAAGCCGGCGCGACGGCGGCGACAGCGTTGGCCTGGAACTCCAATATGTCAGTCCCGCAGGCGAAATGGGGTACCCCGGGACGCTGACGGTCACCGTCACCTACACCCTGAACCGGCAGAACGAACTACGCATCGACTACCACGCGACCACCGATGCGCCGACCGTGATCAACCTGACCAATCACAGCTACTTCAACCTGGCGGGCGAGGACACGCGCGACGTGTACGACCAGAAGGTCACCATCCATGCCGACAACTACACGCCGACCGACGCCACACAGATCCCGACGGGCCAGATCGTCCCGGTGAAGGGCACGCCGTTCGATTTCACCTCACCGACCGCGATCGGAGCGCGTATCACCGCGAACGACCCACAGCTGCTGATGGCGCACGGCTACGACCACAACTGGGTGATCAACCGGGGCGACAAAGCAGGCCTGGTGGAAGCGGCCAGGGCGGAGGATGCGCAGACAGGGCGCACGCTGACCGTCTCCACGACCGAGCCCGGGGTGCAGTTCTACACCTCCAACTTCCTTGACGGTGCGTTCACCGGCACCAGCGGGCATATCTACCGGCAGGGTGCGGGATTCACGATGGAGACCCAGCACTTCCCTGATTCGCCGAACCACCCGAACTTTCCGACGACCACGCTCAACCCCGGCCAGACCTACGATTCGACGACTGTTTTCGCCTTCGGCACGCAATGAGCCGTGGGGCCGGCGCCCGTATCTGCGGTGAGACTGGCTCGATTCTCGAACACCTCCACAGAGAATGTCCTGCTCACGGCGGTAATTTGCGTTGCGCCAGGGGTGAGCGGCTTTAATCGTGATGAACTCTCGCAGCTATAACGAGGAGCTTTTCATGACCTATCGCCGCCTTGCCTTGGTACTGGGCGCGGTGGCGGCGGCGGCCGCCGTCATTCCCGTCGCGGCCCACGGTGCGCCGCCGACGAAGTGCCTGACCAACACCCAGACGGGCAAGCAGGTCTACGTGCCTTGCGATCTGCTCAACGCCGGCGCCAATTTCCCGCCGGGGCAGCGCTGCCCACCGCCCATCGAGCAGTACCCGAAGGATGTGGCGGACTGGTGCGGCGAAGGTCCCGGCCTGGCGAGTACCACGCCCACGACTCCCACGAGTCCGACGACTCCGACAACGCCTACGACTCCGACAACGCCCACGACGACGAGCTCCGGGCGGCCCACGAGTTCCACCAGCCCGACGAGCCGCGCGACCCCGACCACGACCGCGACGGCTCCCATCACCGCGCCGAACGCCATGAAAACGGCGGGCCCGGGCGATACACAGTGACGAATCCCTAGCCGGGCGGCGCGGTCACGACGATCGATTCCTGTCCGATCTTCCAGGCCGTCATGAACGTGCCGATGCTGACCTTGGTGTTGGCGTGATCGGCGTAGGGGTCGTTGAGGTGGACGACATCCTTGACGGTGTCGATGCCGGTGACCACCAGCAAATGATCGGCCGACGTGCGCTGGTCGTTGGAGTTCAAGATGGTTCCGGAGTTGACCCACGCGATGACCTTGCGGTTCGCGCCCAGGTACTGCTCCAGCGACGACAGGCCCACCTCTTCGGGGTGCTTGTCATAGGTCATGTGCGACTTGATGCCGTAGTGCTCGAGCAGCACCACCGTGTCGGCCATGTCGATGCCACCGTTCGGGCCGTCGTGAGCCGGGTCGCCGGTGGGGGCGTAAATGGGGCCGTCGCGGATCGACGAGGGCGTGTGCTGTGCCAGCTTGATGATCTGTTGCTCGGTCGGGGAGTGCCCGGTGACCTCCCCAACCACGTCCGCCACCGAAGCCAGCCCGCAGTTGTCCTCATACGACTGCTGCTGCCAGAACTCGGCGGCGGCGTCCGGGTCGCCGTACACGCCGCTGGCAATCGCTCGGGTGCTGGGCGGGCTGGCCTGCGTCCGGCCGCCGTCGACGGTAGCTGAGGTAGCGGTTGCGCGTATCGACGGTGACGCCCCACTGCACGCCGATAGGGTCGATATGCTGGCCATACCGATGCAGGCGGCCGCCAGGGCCGCGGGCGCCGCGGCCACGATCCGAGAGTCGAACATGTTGCCTCGCAAAGGCCGGTCGAACTACCGATTGGTCAGCAACGTAGCATCCCTAGCAAACCCGCGCAGCGCAATTGAAGCGCCGACGAACCTCAGTTCCCCGCTTCGATCGCCGCGACTCTTGCCGCCGCGTCGGGTCCGCAGAACCGCTGCAGGTCCACCCCGCCCGCGGCCAGCAGATCGTCGATGCGGTGTTTCAGGTCGCCCGAAGTCAGGTGCGCATACAGGTTGGCGCCCGGGCACGACGTCGACGCCAGGTCCCGATGGCCCGCCAATGTGGTGGTCGCGACGCGAAACGTCTGGGCGGCCCACGCGAATGCCCGAGCCGCTCCCAGGAGCTGCGCCTCGGGGACCGCCTCTTGATCGAAGTCGCCCTCGCAGAGGACGAGGAAATGGCCCGTCGTGTCGTAATCCGTCGCCGTGTCGCCCGCGAGCTCGGTGCTCCGCAATTCGTAGATGTTGCCGTTGCGGTCGACGCCGACGTGGTAGGCGATGTCGATCCATCCGTGCTGATCCTGGTGGTAGCGCTGGTCCTGGCGCAGGTGGTTGGGGGCGTTGCGGTTGTCACCGAGGGCCACGGCCTCGTGGTGCAGGGTCATCCGGGTGATGGTGTGACGCCTGCCCCCGGGGCGGGCCGGCCGGGCGCCCCAGGCGTCCCGGCACAGCAACAGGGCCGAACTCCCAGCGGTCAGGCGGACGTCTGCCGTCGACGTCGGACCCGTCGGTGTGGTCTTCGAGCGCGGCCCGACCACGGCCGCCGCCCCGAGGCCGCCGGCCAGTCCCAGCATCTGGCGGCGGCTGACAACGGCCGGCCGGCTTGACGCGGGCTCACACACGCCTCACCACGATACGGGGGTCGACGTCGCGAAACGGACCGATCGCGGGGACCTCCCATGGTCACGAGACGGTAACGCTTGCTTCCCGCGGCCCGAAAGACACGGTGTGGCAAGAGGCAACATGACGAGGAAAGTCAAGGTTGTCGCAGTGTTCTCGCTCGGCGCCTTGGTCGCAACGGCTCCCGGGACCGTTGACATCGCCGCCCGCGCAGACGCATCAGGGTGGGCGTTGTACAGCGGCGTGAACCGGCTTCGCCAATCCTGCGGGCCGATCGGCCAGGACCCACGCCTGACCGATGCGGCGCAGCGGCACGCCAACGACATGCTTACCAACGGGGTCAACGGCCACATCGGCTCGGACGGCTCTTCACCGCAGACGCGCATCACGGATGCGGGCTACCGCACCCCCTACAGCGGTGAGGTCGTCTTCTGGGGTACCGGGTCCGCCGCGAACATCAACCAAGCGCTCGACCTGTGGATGCAAAGCCCGCCGCACCGGGCGATCATTTTGAACTGCGCTTACACCGCGGCCGGCTTCGCCACCGCCTCGGACGGCAACAAGATGACGGTCGTCGGCGACTTCGCCGCCTGAAATGCGCGCCGCGCTGCGCGTCAATGCCTGAGAGTTGTTGGTTACAAGGCGAATTCGTGGCGACAAACCGCGTAATAACCATCCAGGCAAATCCGGATGGCTCGGCGAGAAACCGCACTAGGCTTTGGCCGTAGGAGGAGAAGCAGGTCGGGAGGCGTGCCGATGGGACGGGCCAGCACGGTTGGCAACAGCTCGCTCGACCGCTGGCGCCTACGTCGGCGGACGGCCATCGCCGTTGCGGGCGTCGCGCTCGTGGTCGTGGCGGCGTGCGGGCGTGGTCAAGCCTCGCACCCGGCGGCCGGCGATTCCTGGCAGCTCACGCACGCCCCGACCGCGAAGCCGCCCGGTTCCCCGGCCGCACAGCCCCCCGGTTCCCCGGCCGCAAAGCCGCCCGGACCGGAGTTCGCACCCCTTTCCAAACTGATCAACGACGCTATTGCGGCCAACAGGCTGCCCGGCGCGGTGGTCCTGATCGGCCACGGCGGCGCCGTTGCGTTCGATCAGGCTTTCGGATCGCGCAAGCTCGCGGGCGAGCCGGGGTTGGATGGGTCGCCCGCACCGGCCGAGCCGATGACCGAGGACACGATCTTCGATCTGGCGTCGTTGACCAAGAGCCTCGCGACGGCGACCGCGGTGATGCAACTCTACGAACAAGGCAAGGTTCAGTTCGACGATCCCGTGCAGCGCTATCTGCCGGAGTTCAACCCGGCCAACGACCCACGGCGCGCAAACGTGACGGTTCGAATGTTGCTGACGCACACGTCGGGTGAGACGGGCGACGTCGAACTCAAGGATCCATGGGGACTGGCCACACCCGACAAGACCGAAGGCGTTCATCGTGCGCTCACGACGCCGCTCGAGTCGAGCCCCGGCGGGTCTTTCCGCTACTCCGATATCAATTTCATCCTGCTTGGCGCGCTCGTCGAGAAAGTCACGGGCGAGGCGGAAGACGTCTACGTCCAGGAACACGTATTCGCGCCGCTTGGCCTGCGGGACACCCGCTATCTCCCGTTGGACAAGGCATGCGGTCCACACGCGGTCAGGGGAGCCGCGGTCGGGTGGGCCGCCGCGTCGACGGCAGGCGAGGGGCAGCCGTGTCCCGCGGGCAGCTGGGACACGGACATCCTGCCGCGCATCGCACCCACGGCGCGGGACGAAGAAGGCCGGGCCGATCCGGCCAAGAATCCCGACCTCGACCGTCTGCTGCGCGGCACCGTGCAGGACACGACCGCCCGCCGCATGGGCGGGGTGGCCGGGCACGCCGGCGTCTTTTCCACGGCGCACGATGTCGGCGTCTACGCGCAGGCGCTGCTCGATCGGCTTGCGGGCCGGCCGAGCGAATTCCCGCTCCAACAACAGACTTTGGAGTTGATGACGACCCCGCAGCAGCCGGGACACACCGACCAACAGGTCAAGGCGGCGGACGACGCCGCGCGGGCGGCAGCCGCGAAGAGGTCGAAGACCGCGCATCCGCTGCTTGCCGCCCGCTATCCGGCGATCGCGGGACAGAATCTGCTCGGTCTCGGCTGGGATATCGATACGCCGCTGTCCATGCCCCGCGGAGCGGTTTTTCCCGTCGGGAGTTTCGGACACACGGGCTTCACCGGAACCTCGGTGTGGCTCGACCCGGCCTCGGACACCTACGTCGTTCTGCTCACCAACTCGATTCATACGCGCGGCAGCCCACCGATCTCGGACATCAGGGGTGAGGTGGCAACCGCCGCGGCCCAGGCCCTGGGCCTCTAGGGCCGCTCGAAGTGTTGGTAGTCAAGGGGCGCCGCCCATTCGCCGCCCCAGCGCCAGCCATGATCTGTGAAGGCGCGCACCGCCGGATCGCCAGGGTGTAAGAGTCCCGGGTCGGTGCGGCTGCGGTCCAGGTAAGCCGCCGCGTTCTGCGGTTCGAAATACCCGCTGGCGTACAGGCACGGATTGACGAGCGTATTGATATCGATCGCCCGGCCGTAGGCGTGTGGCGACCATTCGTTGGTTCCGGGGATGAGGCGGCAATTGAACGCCGACGTGTTGTCGTCCTCCATCGACAACTCGTCATTGGCGTCCTGGTAGTGGTCGACGGTGCGGATCTTCTCGATGGGATAGCCCAGACGGAAAAGCTGCTCGAAGATCACGACGACCTCCGGCGCCAAGTCCTGATGCACGATCAGCTGGCCGCGGTGCGTCTGGCCGTCGAAACCGACGTAGTCGACGTCGACCCGTCGCAGCTGTTCCGGCTCGACGGGGCAACCCGGCCGCCACGTCGCACCGAGTTCGGCCGCGGTGACCGTTTCCACGGTCGCAGCGGCGGCGGCCGGCGGCGGGTTGGCCGGCGGCGTGGCCGCCGCCGATGACGATGACAGGGCGGCCGCAGACGGAGACGGTGCGGCCGCGCGCGGCGGCGCCGCGGCCGTGCATTGCACCAGCACCAGACCCGCCGCGAGCATTCCGGCCGCGGCGGCAAACCGGCGCCCGAAGCGCGTCAACCCCGATGCAGTGTTCACCGCCTGCTTCTTCCGACCCTCCGAGCCCGCCGTCACCTTACGCCGAGTGTGCGCCACGGTGCGTGCAAGATTTCTGTGTTCGGTTGAACGGCGCGAGGTTATATTCGAGCATGCGCTTCATCCGTGTGGCTGCGGCGGTCGGCATGGCCATCGCCGTATCGCTCGTCGCGCCGGTCGTATTGGTAGTGGCGTCTGCTCACGCTGACAATGGCATCGAGGGCTACGCACGTTGCGTCGGAGGCGGCGTGCAACCCCCGCCGCCCGGGGTGCGTCCGGAGAACTGGTTTCCCAGCGTTCACGTGATCGAGACGGATGTGGATGGGGCCGTGCCGCCGGCCCAAATCGTCGAGAGATTAGTGGATATGGGAGTCAACCGGCCCGACGCGGTGCGGCAGGTGCAGTGTTTTCTGGCCTACGAACCGCGTGGGTGACGAGCTCAGGGCTGACGCGCAACGATGACAGGGATCTTCGCCCTGTTGACCACCGCCGACCCAACCGAGCCGAGCAACATGCCGGCGAATCCGCCACGGCCGTGGCTGCCGACCACGATCAGTTGCGCCAGTTCGGAAGCCTCGATCAGCCAGTGGGCCGGGTCACCGATTTCGATTCTGCGACGAATCGCCACGTTGGGATAGCGTTCGTGCCAACCCGCTAGCCGTTCGGCGAGCGCCTCCTCCTCCTCGGACAGCTGGGCGTCCCACTTGGAATCTTGAAAAGCGTTGTTGGAGTTGAACACTCGCGGATCGGCCCAGGCATGGAAAGCGATCAAGGCGACGCCTCGTCGCGACGCTTCTTCGAACGCGATCGCGGTCGCGGCTTCCGACGCCGATGATCCGTCGATGCCCACGAGCACGGGTGCCCGGTCGACATTGCTGAGCGGCGGTTCCCCGTCGTGGATCACCGCGACCGGGCAGTGCGCGTTGTAGACCAATCCCGAACTCACCGAGCCAAGGACGCTGAGAACCACCACGCCGCGATACCCCCGATAGCCGACGACGACCATCTCCACCTCTCTGGAGAGGGCGACGAGCGTGGCGATGGCGGTCGAATAGATCACCTCGCCGTGGACTTGAATGGGACCGAGTTCACCGGCGCTCTCCTCGGCGACCCGCATTGCCGACGTGATCACTTCGCGCGCCCGGTGCTGCTGCCAGTGCCCCACCGGCGCGCCTGACTGGAGCCACCCCGGCATCGGATCGTCGACGACATGGACCAGGGCCAGTGGCACGTTGCGCAACGCGGCAGTCAGAGCCGCCCACCGCACGGCACCCAGTGCCGCCGCCGAGCCGTCGACGCCTACCAAGATCGCGTTAGGTGGGGGTTGCCACATTCCAGCTCGTTTCTGATCGGCCGCGTGCCCACAGGCAGGATCATCCAGCACCGCCTGATTTGTCAGGGCCGAAGCGATGCAAGGACTAAGGACCAAGGGCATCGATTGAAGCGACCATTGCACTCTGACCTACGCGGCGGTCGCCGCGACACCGTCGGGTCAGCAAGTTGGCCGGAGTACATCCGGCCATGCCGCTCGAGGCCGCCTGGGGAAAGATGGGCACATGACCGATGCCGCCTGGAGCCTCTATGCCGAGGAAGTCGACAACGTCGACGGCTGGTTCTTCGAGGCCGATGTCAAGCTCTTCACCAAGCTGCTCGCGTCGCAGACGGCGGAAAACATCAAGGGGGACATGCTCGAGATCGGCGCATACCAGGGCAAGTCCGCCATCCTGATGGGTTACGGTCTGCGCGACGATGAAGAACTGGTGATCTGCGACTTGTTCGAGGCCGTAATGGATCACGCGGACATGTCGCTGACCCCACGCCAGCAGTATTCGGGCCTGGAGCAGCAGCAGTTCCTCGCCAATTGGGATCGGTTTCACGTTCGCCGGCCGACGCTCGAAGTCTGCGAGTCATCGGAGCTCGACCTCGGAGAACGGGCACTGCGCTTCGTCCACATCGACGGCTGTCACAGCTACCGGTGCGTCGCGAACGACATCGCCCTCGCCGTGACCCACACGGCAAACCGGGGCGTGATCGCGATAGACGACTATCGAGGTGTCGAGACTCCCGGCGTCGCCGCGGCGGTCTGGCAGGCGGTTGGCAACGGCTGTTTGTTCCCGTTCGCGGCGACCTACATGAAGATCTACGCCTGCACGTCGGCCGCTGATCAGGGTTTCTGGTCGGAGCGAGTCCGAGATTGTGCCGACATCTGTGCCTTCCCCGATTTCGGGTTGCCGTCGTATCGCAGCGTTTCGGAGAGCCAGATCGAACCCTCGGCCGCCACTTCCTGACGGGCGCGCGTGGATCAGTCCGCGTCCCGCGGCGTTCGTTGATCGGCCAACGGGCCACGAGCGGCCGCATCTTCCAGCGCTTGGGCGGCAATGGCGGCGCTTTGAGCGGGCGCGGTCATCTGCGCGGCGACCTCGCGGGTCCGAGTGACGTAGGGCGGGGTGAGGATGGACCGCAGATCCGCGACGAGAGACTCCAGGGTGGTGTCGGGGAAGCGCCGGCCAATTCCGACTCCGAGTTGACTGACCGCACTCGCCCACATCGGCTGATCGACCGATACGGCGAGGGCCAGCGTGGGGACTCCGGCCCGGATGCCGGCGAACGTCGTGCCGGGCCCCCCGTGGTGAACGACGGCCCGACAAGCGGGAAACACCGCCGCGTGGTTCACCGCGCTCACCACTTTGACGTCGGCGGAATCCGTTTGCGCGGTCAAGTCACTCACGCCGCTGCAAATCAACGCCCGCTCGCCGAGTTGCGCGCAAGCGTCGGTGATCATCGCGATGACGTCAGTGGGAGACGCGACTCGTGCGCTGCTGCCGAAGCCGAAGTAGATCGGTGGCGTCCCAGCCTCAATCCACGACGAGACATCGTCGTCGACTTCCGTCGGCAACTCGAGGGTCAGCCCGCCGACGAACGGCCGTCGGGCGCCGCATCCGGCCCACTCGGCTGCCAACCCCGGGAAGAAGAGTTCGTCGTAGGCCTGGATCTCGAGCGCTCGCCGCGTCGAGGGCCTCGTCGCCGGGAGGCCCAGCGCCCGGCGTAGGGCGTCTTCAGCCTCTTTGGTGATGGACGAACCCGCGTGGTCCGGCGGGATCGGGTAGATGTGCACCGCCGCGTGTGGAATGTCGTAGTGTTCGGCGACATTCGCGGCGAGCCCCTGTTCGCCTGCGTCCGTCAACAGCAGGTCGGCGCCGTCGGCCAGGGATGTGAGCGCCGTGCCCAACTGTGGCCAGAGTTGCTTTATATCGCTGAGAATTTCCCACGCCATGAGGACTGGTGGCGGCGTCGTCCCGTATTTGCGGACGATCTCCGCATTCTGCTGCACTTGGTCGCGGCCGTGCGCGACTGCGGTGAGGCCTGCCGACTCGATGAACCCAATGTAGTTGGGCGGAACCGCCATAAGCACGCGATGGCCTCTCCGCTGAAGCTCCCGGCCGACGGCGGCGCAAGGCTCGATATCTCCGCGTGTTCCCAAGGTCGCCAACACAAATCTCATCGCCAGAACCTCACTCGAGGTGATCGGTGTGCAGCGGGCGGCCCGCAAGAATTGGGATGATCATTCGAAGTGTCCGATCGTCCGTGCGACCCCGTCGTCGTCCGGAACTCTCGGCCGCCGGCCCCGGCCAAGGCTATCCGAGCGAAGGTGCATGTTGACTCCTCTGGGGCTCTTCCCGCCGCCAACAGCCTCCCAGGTCCTAACATTGATGGGCGAAGGTCATCACTCATCGACCCTGCGGGTCATCAAGGCGCCGAATCGAGGAGAAGTATCCGTGCATCAGTCGCATTCACCCCTGTCGGCCACGCGAACGCTGCTCCTTGGCCTCTCGGTTGTCGTTGCTTCGGCGCTCCTGCCGGGCGCGCTTGCCACCGCCCGCGCCGACGCGATCGGATTCCCGCCGGACTGGCCTTACTACGAGATGCAGACCGAACAGACGATGTGCAGAGCCATGGCTGACGGCTGGTCGCGCGCCCAGATAGTCGGGGCGATGCAACAGGCGAACAACCAGGGCGTGACCGGGCTGAATCCGGATCAGGCCGCCAAGCGCGCCAACATGTGGGTCGATCTGGGCCGGATCAAGTATTGCCCGGGCGCTAGCGCACCTTAATCGCCGACGGTCACGAGTTGCTGTTGGTCCAGCGATCGAACGGTGCTTCCATGTCGGGACAAAACGTCCCGACGGCCGCGCCCATGATCTGGCCCGCCTGCACCGCGGCATAGCCGTTGCTTGCCACGGCGGGGTAGATGGCGTCGAAGTCGGTGCCGCCCCGCGCCTGCTGGCATACGGAGTCTCCGATGCCGACCATTCGCCCCGGGTCGTCGTAGGGAACGTGCAAGACGTTCAGCGTGTGCAGGTAGGCCGCGACCGAGATGGGATCGGGGTCCGCGTGGGCCGCCGGCGTCAGCGCTGCCAGCGCGCCCAACGACGCGGCGACCAGCGCCGATCTCGTGAGGGTCCGGCGGATCATGTCGCTAGCAGAGGGCGGCGGAAAACCACCCGCCGGCCACCAGGGCTATCACGAGCGCGGCGGTGGCGTGCCCCGTCGACGCCGCGACGACGACGCCGGTGATCGCCGCGATGAGGGCCATCACCACGACCAGGGCCAGCAGTATCCGATGTGAATGCACGGCTCCGTTCGCGCGCGGTGCAACGACTACGTACTTGCCCGATCTGTGGGGTGCGGCCATAGGAGCTCCCGTCGCGTTGTGACCTCGGATACAAAGAAAGCACAAATGTGCTGTGCATCACAACCGGACGCGATGAAGTGGCGCGGCTTTTGGCCGTTCGTTAACCGTCCGGGTCGAGCGCCCACCGTGGCGCACGCGCATCTGGCCGGCGCGTCGACCGTGCGGCCGCCAAAGCCACGGCGCGCTCGCCGTTGATCGTGGTCATTGGCGGAGGCTGGCCCTTGCGCAGCGTCGCGATCAGTTCCCGGTAGGGGCCGATGAGATAGACGGTGTCACCGGCTTTCAGGCGGGCGTCGCGGCGCGGGCGCAACCTGACCGGACCTTCCGGCCGTGTGATCGCGATGACGCGCGTCTGCGTGGACAGATCGATCATCCGCAGCCCGTCGAGTTCGCTGCCCGCCGCCACCAGCATTCCGCCGACCATGAAGGAGCGCTGGCCGACCCAGAACGTGCCGAGCACCTGCAAGCCCATCGCTGCGCCGATGAACCACGGCGCCGCGAGGTCGACTATCGACCGCACGTTCTCGAAACCGAACCGCCGATGCACGGCGGTGCCCAGCGCGCGGCCCTGAACTCGCATGACGATGGGCACCCTCGTGTCGGAACCCAGCATTTCGAGCAGCACGATTCCCGTCTCGATGTTGTTCATGTCGTCCTGTGTCACCAGCGCGACCCCGCGGGCGCGATCGACGCGCGCCGATTCCAGGGTCTGGCGCATCGTCGGATCCCCGAAGATCACCGGCACGTCGAGGTCGGCCACGGTCGGCAGGAAGCGGTTGCCCTCGTCCGGCTCGATGACCAGCACGTCGTAGCCGGCCGCGGCCAGATCGCTGACGACCCGGAACCCGATGGAACCCAGCCCGACGACGACGACGTGGTCGCGCATGTGGCGTGCGCGCCGCAGTCCGGCCGATTGCACGAAGCGGCGCGACAGGAGGAGGTCGGCAAGGAACGCGACGAGGATGGCGGTGACGCTCGCGCCGCCGAACATCAACAAGACCGCGAATAGCCGCAGGGCGGTGGATTGTTGGGCGAAGGTGAAGTCGCCATAGCCCACCGTCGTGATCGTCTCGGAGGCGAAGTAGAGGGCGTCGATCCACGACATTCGGGGGTTGTGATAGGCGAAGTGCACCACCGCCGTCGAGCCAAGGGTGAGACACAGCGCGAACGCCAGCGAGGGGAAGAGCATGGGGTTCACTTCGTCCCGGATGGCGCGCACCGCGTCGATGACCCGCCGCACCGGGGAGTGGCGAGCGCGCGTCGCGGCCGGGGGAGGCAACGTGATTCCGCGGGCGTCCAATTCGTCCTTCACGCCGATCATCGACGTCCAGTCGCCGGCGTAGACCCGCAGATCTCGTCCGGGGCATGGCACCACCTCGCCGGGTGCGGGTGAATTCTTGCCGTGCACCACCGCGACCGGTGCCAGGTCGGCGTAGATCTCCCGGAGCGTCGCGTTGTAGGGCGCCTCGGATCCCCAGACGACGAATTCGATACCGGCCGTGTCGAACTGGTGCGCGTTGCGGGACAGGACGGCCTCGACGATCGACGGCGCCGCGAGGTCGGCGACGTCCAAGATCGCGCCGGGTCCGTTGACGGCGACCACTGCTTCGCGCAGCACGTCGTTGGCCAGCCGGGCCACCACCCGCACGTTTGGACTGAACTCCCTTGCCAGCAAGGCGATTTCGAGGTTGACGGCGTCGTTGGGGCCCGCGCACACGACGGCACGCGCCCGATGCACGCCGGCCCCGAGGAGGTCGGCGGCGGTGTTGATCTTGATGATTCGCGCGCCCGCGCCCCTCAATTCCTCGGCGATCGTCTTCGACAGCGCGTCGTCACCGCTGACGATGATCTCGCGGTGAAACTGAAACAGCTCGCCCATTGCGCGGGGCTACGTTCGATTCTTACGCGCGTCGATCGCCACGGCTGGTCGCCGGATGACCGCCGGTTGTGTTGCGTGGCATGACTACTCCTACTTCTGCTGCGGCTGGATGGTCCATATGACTATCGGCCAAGGCGCTGGGAAGTGCCACCGGAACCCGGCGGCCGTGCGGTCAATCGCCTGTCTTTCTGTGACGCAACAGGTTCGACTCGCGGTGGTGACGCGGGCGAAATAGTCAGGGCGTAGAAAGCGCTCGCACGCCACTGCCGACGATCAAGCTAAGGAGCGTTGCGTGTCCGAGAAGACGCCCGACGATATTTTCAAGCTCGCCAGGGACGAGAACATCGAGTACGTCGACGTCCGCTTCTGTGACTTGCCGGGCACCATGCAGCACTTCACGATTCCGATCTACGCCTTCGATGAAGGCGTCTTCGAGGAAGGCCTGGCCTTCGACGGTTCCTCGATCCGCGGGTTTCAGTCGATCCACGAGTCCGACATGGTCCTGCTGCCCGACCCCGAGACCGCAACGATCGACCCGTTCCGCGCCCGCAAAACGCTGAACGTGAACTTCTTCGTGCACGACCCGTTCACCCTCGAGGTGTACTCGCGCGATCCGCGCAACATCGCCCGCAAGGCCGAGAACTATCTGATCAGTTCCGGCATCGCGGACACCGCCTACTTCGGGCCGGAGGCCGAGTTCTACATCTTCGACTCGGTCAGCTTCGACTCGAGCACCAACGAATCGTTCTACAAGGTCGATGCGGCGTCCGGGTGGTGGAACACCGGAGAGGACGCCGAGGCGGATGGCAGCCCGAACCTCGGCTACAAGGTCCGTCCCAAGGGCGGGTATTTCCCGGTCGCGCCGACCGATCACTATGTCGATCTGCGCGACGAGATCCTCACCCACCTGACCAACGCCGGTTACTCCCTGGAGAAGGGCCACCACGAAGTCGGCAGTGGCGGCCAGGCCGAGATCAACTACAAGTTCAACACGTTGCTGCATGCGGCCGACGACCACCAGATGTACAAGTACATCGTCAAGCAGACCGCGTGGCAGGCCGGGAAGACCGTCACCTTCATGCCCAAGCCGTTGTTCGGCGACAACGGTTCCGGGATGCACTGTCACCAGTCGCTGTGGAAGGACGGCGTGCCGCTGATGTATGACGCGACGGGATACGCCGGCCTGTCCGACATGGCCCGCCACTACATCGGCGGCTTGCTGTACCACGCCCCGTCGTTGCTGGCCTTCACGAACCCGACCGTGAATTCCTACAAGCGCCTGGTTCCCGGCTTCGAGGCGCCGATCAATCTGGTCTACAGCCAGCGCAATCGGTCGGCGTGCGTGCGCATCCCGATCACCGGCAACAATCCGAAGACCAAGCGGCTGGAATTCCGGTGCCCCGACTCGTCGGGCAACCCCTACCTGTCCTTCGCGGCCCAGTTGATGGCCGGGCTGGACGGCATCAAGAACAAGATCGAGCCGCCTCCGCCGGTCGACAAGGACCTCTACGAGCTCCCGCCGGAGGAGGCCGCGGAAATCCCGCAGGCACCCACGCAGCTGTCGGCGGTGATCGACCGTCTGGAGGAAGACAGCGAATACCTGACCGAGGGCGGGGTCTTCACCCCCGACGTCATCGCGACGTGGATCAACTACAAGCGCACCTACGAGATCGCGCCGTTCAACCTCCGGCCCACCCCATACGAATTCGCCCTCTACTACGACGTATGAGGTAGTTCGCTCCCGGCGCAGTTAGCCGCGCCGACGCCCCGGGTACCCGTGCGGGCATGGGGTGGGTGCAATCGCATGCGGTCGCAATCTTTTCGGCGTTGCTGTCTGCGTTCTGGGCGGCCGTCGGCATCGTCGTTCGACAGCGCGCCGCCCAGGAGGTTCCCGCTGATCAGGGCATGTCCGGGACGATGGTGACGACCATGGTCCGGCGACCGTTGTGGTGGGCGGGCCTGGTCGCCGCCGTTGCGGGCTACGTGTTCCAGGCCGTCGCGCTGGCCCACGGGTCGCTGCTGCTGGTCCAGCCGCTGCTGGTTTCCTCGCTGCTGTTCGCGCTGCCGTTGGGCGCCCGGCTGTGCGACCAGCGCATCAGCGCGGTCCAGTGGGGTTGGGCGACGCTGCTGACCGGCGCGCTGGCGGCCTTCGTGCTCGTCGGTCAGCCCCGGGAGGGTGACAGCCGTCCGGCGGTACCGGCGTGGACGTTGACGCTGCTGGTGACGGTGCCGTTGCTGGTCGTCTGCGTGATGGCGGCCGGCCGCGCGATCGGCCGTGCGCGGGCGATGCTGCTTGCGGTCGCCGTGGCGGTCCTGCTCGGCATGATCGCCGTGTTGACGAAGATCTGCACGCACCGTTTCGCCGTCGGCGGTTGGCATGGGCTGCTGACGGTCCCCGCCCCATACATATTGGTCGGCCTGGCCGTGGCGGTGACGGTGGTGCAGAACTCCGCGTTCCACGCCGGTGCGTTGCAGGCGTCGGTGCCGATCATGTTGGTGGGGGAGCCCGTGGTCGCGGTCCTGCTCGGTGTGGCGGTGCTGGGTGAACACCTGACGGTCGGCGGCTCGACGGCGCTGGCGCTGTTGGTCGCGGTCTCGGCGATGGCGGCCTCCGCTGTCGCGCTGAGCCGCAGCCAGGCGATCGAGGTCGAGAGCCGCCCGGCCCAAGAGCCGTCCCTGGCGGGTGTCAGCGGCAAACGGAACTGGGAGTTATGAGTCGCTGTCCAACAGCCGCAGCGGGTGCAGCCCGTCGACCGCGCCCACGAACGGCGGATGAATGCTGTAGCCCAGCATGCGGCGAATGTCGTCGGAGACCGCCCGCGCGGTCTCGCGCGATATCGACAGCGTGAAGGCTTCCATCGGCCGCAGCCAGGGTTGGCAGTACTGGGCGGTGACGGCGAGACGGTCGCGGTCGGTGCTGTTGGCGCCCCCGCCGTGCCAGAGCGTGCCCACGAAGAAGACGCACGAGCCGGCGGGCATCACGACGGGCAGGGCCCGATCGTCCGGCCCGGGCCGGCGCTTGCCCCAGCGATGGCTGCCGGGATAGAGGACGGTGGCGCCGTTGTCGGCGGTGAAGTCGTCGATGGCCCAGATCGTCGCCGCCGCCAGGGGTTCGCGGGGCCGCGGAATCGGGTAGAACCCGTCATCGTGGTGGGCCAGCTGCGCGGCCTCTCCCGGCTGAATGTTGATGGCCTGCAAGGCCGAAAGCAGGTAGTTGGGCATCAGCAGCCGATCGAGCACCGCGAGCACCCGCGGATGATCGACGATCCCGTCGCACATCCGGGTTCTGCTGAGCAGGCTGTAAATGCGCTGGGTGCGCCGGCCCTCGAAGGAATTGCGGCCCGTGTGCCCGAGCCAGGGTTGAGTGACCTCGCGGATCTCGTCGCATTGCTCGGGAGTCAGCAGATCGTGCCAGATCACGTAGCCGTCGCGGTCGATAGCCGCCATGTCGGCGTCGACGACCTTGCTGTCGACCGAACTCCCGCCGGTCGGTGTCCGCCTGTACCGCTGCGCCAGATCGCCCCTGAGGTCTTCCAGCGTCGTGACGGAGTCGTCGATGTTCATTGGCACTCGCCCTTCGTCCCGGTCCAGATTAAGCCGGGTAGGCCTCAACTCAACCCCTCAACCCGGTGATGAATCGCTGCACGCTTCGGGTCAACGATCGCGGGACGTGGTCGGGATCCATGAGCTCGTTCTCCGCCAGCGGGCCCGCTTCGTCGGCCACGGTGCCCTCCGTGAACGGCCGCAACGTCTTGCCGTCTCCGCGAAGGGCCTCGATGGCCGCGAGGACCGACCCGCGTTCGTGCGTCGCGCCGTCGAACTCACCGACGGTGACTCCCAGGTGTTCGGCCACCAATTGGCTTCGCATCGCTGTGATTTGGGCGCGCACGCGATCGCCTTCGGGGCTCGCCGGCTCCGCCTCGACGGCCAGGTCGCATTCGCTGTCGAAACCCATCGATCGGTTGTTGAGGTTCGATGACCCGATGCGCAGGAGCCGGTCGTCCACCACCACCACCTTCGAGTGGACATAGATCGGCGCCCCGCCATCGGTCACCGGCCAGTAGATGCCAAGCCGCCGATGCTCGTCCGCGGCCCACAGCACCTGGATGAGCCGGTGACGTGCCGAATCCATCGTCCCCCGCTCGAGGGGGTTGTTCCCCCGGCGGGCAATGACGATGACGATCTCCGGCCCGTCGTCTTCCTTCAGCCGCGCGGCCAGCGCGTCGATGATGCGCCGGGACGCCAGATATTGGTTTTCGAGATAGATCGAATCCCGTGCCGCCGCTATGGCCGCCAGGTTGAGCGCCTCGACCTGCCGGGTCTCGGGGCGCCGGCCGAGTTCCGGCAGGGTCAGAGCGATTCCCACGTCAACGCCGCGCAGCGCCGGCTTGAGTTTGCTGGGCCACGCGGTGTGCTTGGCGGTGACCGGTTGCAACGACTGCTCGGTCGCCGTCCGCCACCGTTGAAGGGCTTGCTCGCCGAGTGCCCGTGCGGCCGCGCCATCGACCGCCGCGGCGACGTCGTGCCGCGGCCCATAGCTGCGTCCCAACGTCCGACGAACAGGACCGTCATGGTCGTGTGCGCGGGTGTCCCATCGGTCGATGGTGAGGTCGATCCCGCCGCAGAACGCCACGGAGTCGTCGACGGCCACGATCTTCTGGTGATGGACGGAGCCGGTGGGGTGGGCCCCGTCGATCGCGAAGTGGATTCGCCTGCTGCTGATCTGGTTCACCAGCGCCACCGGAGTCAGCCCGAACCAGATGCCGTCGAAGGCCGGCAGCAGACGCAGATTGGACTTCAATAGGTAGATCTCGAGTTCGGGCCGCTTCCAGAGCATCCAATAGAGAAAGGCGCCCAGCTGATTCGGGCCGGGAAGGGTCTTGACCCCCCGTTCGAACGTCATCCTGGCGTCGAAATCCCAACCGATCAGCACGATCCGGTGCCGGGCCCGCAACATCGCCGTCTTGACATGCCGGAAATAATCGGCCGCGTCGATGATGTGACCGAACCGGTCGGCACGCTCCAGACGCCAGCACGTTCGCCCAAGGATCAACAGTCGATCGTCGCCCACGGCGCCCTCAACCAGGTTGACGGTTCGGCGCGGGCATAAGCCTTGTGTACCAC
Organism: Mycobacterium sp. E1715; assembly: GCF_001667625.1. NCBI lineage: Bacteria > Bacillati > Actinomycetota > Actinomycetes > Mycobacteriales > Mycobacteriaceae > Mycobacterium > Mycobacterium sp. E1715. The sequence goes on along the minus strand of NZ_LZJJ01000018.1, from coordinate 23,913 downwards.
ACCCGGGCCCTGGGAAAATGTTTGCTTAACGGGGTCGGCAACGGGTCGACAGGACAACGCCGAACATCTGTAGAAGGCTGAGACGGTGCGGATGCTTCTGGCGCTGGCGAGCTTCGCCGCCGTCATCGGCGCGGCCACGCCCGCGCGGGCCGATCCGGCTGGCAATCCCGATGCGAGCTTCTTGGCGGCGCTCGATCAGGCCGGCGTTCCCTACAAGGACGGCGCCGTCGCCATTCGGGTGGGCAAGAAGGCCTGCGCACTGATGGACCAGGGTCACTCCAAAGCCGCTGTCATCCAAAGCGTGTCCTCGGAGAACGCCGGGTTCACGGTGGCGGAGGCGACCAGCTTCACGACCAGCGCGGTGAACGCCTACTGCCCCCAGCACATTGGGGAACCGGACACGGTGGCACCGCCGCCTCCGACCAACACCGGAATGTTCCCCTGGATTCCGTTTCCGCCGCCCGGTGCGGCGTAGCAAGGCCAGGCGTTCGCAGCCCGGCTGGCACGCGGCAGCCTGTCCCGCCAAGATGGACTAGATGTGGCCCGACTGGTGGATGATCGCGCTGGGCATCCTGAGCGCGTTCGTGGTGATCTGGCTGATCCTCGCCGTCACCTTCTGGCTGCTGAGGCCCAAGGCCAGATTGCAAGACCTGGTGCGGCTGTTGCCCGACGTACTTCGGCTGCTGAAACGCCTCGCAGCCGATCAAGAACTGCCGCGGCGGATCCGCGTCGTGTTGGTCGCGTTGATCGCGTTCGTCGTCTCACCGATCGACCTGATACCTGATGCCATTCCGGTGATCGGATTCGCCGACGACGTGGTCATCGTCGGCCTGGTGCTGCGCTGGATCAGCCGCATCGCGGGACCCGATGCGCTGGCCAGGCACTGGCCCGGCACACCCGACGGCCTCGCCACCCTGTGCTGGCTGTGCGGCCTACCCGATCCCGCGCTGGAGTGACCGTGGATCTGCTTCGGCGCACCATGCGATACCAGGTCCGGGTCGGCGCGCTCATCGAACTGGCCCTGTGGATGGCGATCCCATACCTGTGTATCGGGTTCGCGTGGACCGTTTTTCACCCCGACGAGGCTGGACAGATTCAGGCGCGGGTGGAGGCGGTGTTCCCTACGGGAGCCGACGCCGTGGCCTTCGGCTTGACCACGGCATTGTGGCCCGCCTCCATCCAAATCGCCCACGCCTGCCCGGCTCCGTGACCGCCGTTGGGGTAAACCCGTGCGCGGAGGAGCGGTTTGCTCCTAGGCTGCCGGGCATGTCAATCGACCGAGCGGCACTTCTGGCGGGCAGTATCCGACTCACCTCCGGCGTCTGGTTCCTCGTCGACCCCTTGAGCGCGAACCGATTCTGGGGGGATCCGGAGGAACCGACGCCGACGGCGCGACTGTTGTTGCGGTCCATGGGATATCGCGACGCGTTGATCGGTGGGCTGCTCGCCGCGGCGGCGTTGCGCGGCAAGAACACCCGCGGCTGGTTCCTGGCGTCGGGCGGTGCCGACGCGGCGGACCTGCTCGGCGGCATGAGCGTCCACCAAGAGCTGAGACCGTCGCAACGAATCATCGGCCTGGGTGGCGCCGTCGTCGGCATCGGCGTGGGGCTGTGGGGCGCGACGCGCCGGACCACGCGGGGGAGCGAGGAACCGGCGCAGTGAGGCCCGGATCGCGGCCAGGTGGTCGCCGGAACAAGGTAGATGCGGTTGACTGGACGCCATGGGTTTAGGCGTACTGACATTCGTAACCGATGAGGGGATCGGCCCGGGGGAGCTGGGGCAGGCGCTGGAACAGCGTGGATTCGAGTCGCTGTTCCTCGCCGAGCACACCCACATTCCGGCGGGCGACGTCACGCCCTATCCGGCAGGCGGTCCTATCCCGCCGAAGTACTACCGCACCCTGGATCCGTTCGTCGCGTTGACCGCGGCGGCTGCCGCCACCGAGCGGCTGGTCCTGGGCACCGGGATCGCGCTGGTTCCCCAGCGCGATCCGATTCACTTGGCCAAAGAGGTGGCGTCGCTGGATCTGGTGTCGCGGGGCCGCTTCCGGTTCGGAGTGGGTGTGGGCTGGCTGCGCGAGGAAATCGCCAACCACGGGGTCGACCCGTCGGTTCGCGGACGGGTGGTCGACGAGCGGCTGGACGCGATGATCGAGATCTGGACGCACGAAAAGGCGGAATTCCACGGCAAATTCGTCGACTTCGGGCCCCTCTACAGTTGGCCCAAGCCGGCGCAGAAGCCCTATCCGCCGCTGTACTTCGGCGGCGGGCCCGCGGGCTTCAAACGCATCGCCCGGCTGCATGCCGGCTGGCTGTCGATGACACCGTCGGCTGACGTCTTGGCGCCCCAGTTGGAGCAGCTGCGCGGCGTGGCCGGTCCGGACGTTCCGGTGATCAGCTTCCATGGCGGCGCGCCGACGGCCGAAGAGCTCGAGGGCTACCGCGCTCTCGGGTTGCAGCACCTGCTGGTGGAACTGCCCACCGAGCCGCGCGACGAGACGCTGCGGCGCCTCGACGAGCTGCAGGCCGAGTCCGCCAAGTTGTCGTAAGGCTAAGTGCCGCAGAACGTTTGGTACTTGCCGAAGTCCTCCGGGGCCGGGCTGGCGAAGCGCTCCAGGCCCGGCCGTTCGCCATAGGGCGACGTCACCGCGGCGAGGAGTTGCTCGAGTGGGCCCAGATCACCCGCGGTCGCCGCGGTCAGAGCTTCCTCCACCAGGTGGTTGCGCGGAATGTAGACCGGGTTGACGCGGTCCATGACATCGGCGTCGGGGCCCAGCGCCTGCCAGCGCGAAAGCCACGCGTCGAAGCCGGCGAGGTCGACGAACACGCCCCGCGCGGGCTCTGCGTCGCCGCGCGCCGCCCGACCGAGCAGGCGGAAGAACGAGGTGTAGTCGACGTGGCTGTCCTTGAGCAGGGCGAGCAACTCGTCGACCAGGGCGGCCGAGGCGCCGTCCTCGGCGTCGGGCACACCGAGTTTGGCGCGCATCCCGGATGACCACACGGCGTCGTACTCGCGCTGGAAGACGCCGAACGACGTCTCCGCGAGCGCGACCGCCTGCTCGAGATCCTCGGAGAGCAGCGGAAGCAGCGTCTCGGCGAACCGGGCGAGGTTCCAGCCGGCGACGACGGGCTGGTTGGCGTAGGCGTAACGGCCCCAAAAGTCGATGGAGCTGAAGACCGTGTCGGGATCATAGGCCTCCATGAAGGCGCACGGCCCGTAGTCGATCGTCTCGCCGGAGATCGTCATGTTGTCGGTGTTCATCACCCCGTGGACGAACCCGATCAGCATCCACCGCGCGACGAGCGCCGCCTGAACGGCGACCACCCCCTCGAACAACGCGAGATAGGGCCGGTCGGCGCTCGCGGCGCTGGGATGGTGGCGGGCGATCGCGTGGTCGGCGAGGCGCCGCAGCAGGTCGATGTCGCCGGTGGAGGCGGCGAACTGGAAGCTGCCCACGCGCAGGTGGCTGCTGGCCACGCGGGTCAGCACCGCCCCGGGGAGTTCGGCCTCGCGCAGGACCGGACGGCCGGTGCCGACGACGGCCAACGATCGCGTGGTCGGCACCCCGAGCGCATGCATCGCCTCGCTGACGATGTACTCGCGCAGCATGGGCCCCACGGCCGCCAGGCCGTCGCCGCCGCGCGCGAACGGTGTCGGCCCGGAGCCCTTCAGGTGGATGTCGCGCAGGCGTCCGTCGCCGTCGGCGAGCTCGCCGAGCAGCAGGGCGCGACCATCACCGAGGCGGGGGACGAAGCCCCCGAACTGATGCCCGGCGTAGGCCTGGGCCACTGGAACGGCGTCGCTGGGGAGCAGGTCGCCCACCAGGAAGCGCAACCCGTCCGGGCTTCGCAGCCAGTCGGCGTCCAGGCTTAGTTCCTCCGCGAGCCGCTCGTTGAGGGCGAGCAACCGCGGCTCGGCCGGCGGCTCCGCCTGCCACCGGACGGCCATCTCCGGCAATGCGCGGAAGAACCGGTCCTGCAGGGCGACCGTCATATCCGGGGCGACACTCACCTCAACGAGCCTACGGCGAATTACGAGCCGAGGGCCTGGCCGATGAGGTCGCGGGCGCGGTCGAGCATCGACGCGAACGGTCCGAGGGCGAAGTTCATCTTCGCCGACTCCACGCCGGGGTGCGGGTGCGTCGGCGCGATGGCCTGAGCCGCGCGCACCGCCACCCCCATCCGCTTGAGGTCGGTTTCGTCAACTTCCTTCTGCAGCACGGGGAACTCCTCGCTTTCCTCGTGCTGCGCGTGGTCCAGCACGGCCTCGCGAAGTTTTTTCAACTCGTCGATGAACTGCTGGGAGGTGACGTCGAGGTCTTCGATGCTCGAAAGCAACTCCTTGGCCTGGTGTTCCTCCGTGAGTCGAGCGTCGACGATCGCGTCGCCGGCGTCGGACTCCCGGCGCACGCGCGGGTGCACGACCATTTCCTCGGCTGTCTCGTGCACGGCCAGCAGTTGACGCAGCGTCGCGAACGGCTTTTCCCGTGCCTGGGGATCGGATGCGTGCAGCACCTCGTCGAACAGGTCCTCGATGAGGTTGTGCTGCGCCTTCAGGAATGCGACGACTTCCTCGGGCGACTGGACAATCATGTCGGCCATCGCCGATACCTCCAGTGTTTCTGCGAATTCGGTTGCGCACTGTGGGCTGTGTGCGCCTTCGCCACGCATACCCGCTGCGTAGGGGGCTAAACGGGCCCTGTGTGCCCCGCCAGCAGGTCGGCCGCCGTCTCTCCAAAGATCTGAGTAGGCAACAACTTTCGTTTGCCGGCCGGGCCGACCACGACGATACGTGGCCGGGCGCGAAAGCGATCTGCGTCACACGCCGGATTGGATGTTATCTGCCGAGGGTCGAACGGGTAGCCGCTAGAAAGGCGCTTTCGTGCCGATCCACACAATCAACGCAGGAGGCGAATTTTTCGATGACTTCATCGGACAAGACGACGGTGCTGGCGCAGTTGCGTGCGCTTCACCAGCTGACCAACACCGAGATCCAGGTCGCGGAAACCCGCATCGCGCAGGCACGTACCGAGGCCGTTCAGCGTGAGCTCACGCAGAACGCGTCCAACGCCCGCGAGCGGTCCGAGCGATCGAGAAGGCGATCCGTGGGCTCGGCGGTGTCCCCGACATCGTCGGGCCGTTCCTGGGCCGGGCCGCGGCCGCGGTCAAGGCGCTGACCGAGCAGGCCCAGCCGTTCGACGAGGCGCTCCTGGGCGACCTCGCGCTGGAAGATCAGTTGCTGGACCGGTCCCGCTACCTGAAGGCCCTGGCCGTCGCGGCCGAGCTTCCCGAGGTCGAGAGCCTGGCAACGCGGCTGATCACGGCGCATTCGGCGACCGTGGACTGGCTGACCACCGTGCTGGCCGAAGACGCCCTCGGCGGCCCGGCCGCGCTGCGCCGCACGCCGCTGCAGGCCGCGGCCGGAACCGCGGTGAAGTTGGTCAACCTGCCGGTCGAATGGTCGGTCCGGGGCGTCGACAGGGCCGCGGACGCGCTGCGCTCGGCCCGGCCGACGTTCAACGAGCTGGTGAGCCGGGGTGCGCACGCCGGTGACGTGGCAACCCGCGCGCTCGCCGCGTCGCGCAACGCCGCGCTCGAGGCGGCCGAGAAGGTCACCCGCAGCGAAGGTGCCCGGCAGACGGCCGACGCCCTGCATGCGGCACGCGCCGCTGTGGGGGTCCTCGACGCCGACGAGCTGCCCATCGCCAACTACGACGAGCTGAACGTCAGCGAGGCCGTCGCCGAGGTGAAGGAGCTTGCGAATCCGAGCGACGTGCGGGCCATCATCGCCTACGAAGAGGCGAACAAGAATCGCCAGCGGGTCGTGTCGGCCGCCCAGACGCGTGTCGCCGCGATCGCGCAGGAGGTTGTCGGCATCAACTAGCCGAGCATTCAAAGCCAGGCCGCCCGGGCGAGGGGTTCCTCCGCCCGGGCGGCCCAGCCATTTCTGTGCCCGGGGGGCATACCCGACCGCCCGTTGGGGGACATCGCTACGGTTAAGGCACCAGTCCGATATCGATAACCCCGAGAGACGAATGTACGACCAGGTCAACAGCAGCGCGACGGAGCCCGACGACGTCATTGGCTACCGCATCGATCCCGTTTTGGCCCGGAGCTGGCTCTTGGTCAACGGCGCGCACGCTGACCGGTTCCAATCCGCGGCGCACTCCCGGGCCGACATCGTCGTGCTCGACATCGAGGACGCCGTCGCCCCCAAAGACAAGCACGCCGCCCGCGACAACGTGGTGAGCTGGCTGGGCGCCGGCAACACCGATTGGGTCCGCGTCAACGGTTTCGGCACCCCGTGGTGGGCGGACGACCTCGCCGCGCTGTCCGGCACACCGGTGGGCGGGGTGATGCTGGCGATGGTCGAATCGGTGGACCACGTCACCGAGACGGCGCAACGGCTGCCCAACGTGCCGATCGTGGCGCTGGTGGAAACGGCCCGCGGCCTGGAGCGCATCACCGAGATCGCCGCGGCTAAGGGCACCTTCCGGCTCGCCTTCGGCATCGGCGACTTCCGCCGCGACACCGGCTTCGGAGAAGACCCCAGCACGCTGGCCTACGCCCGGTCCCGGTTCACCATCGCCGCCAAGGCGGCGAGTCTGCCCAGCGCCATCGACGGGCCCACGATCGGCTCGAATGCCCTGAAGTTGATCGAGGCCACCGCCGTCTCCGTGGAATTCGGGATGACGGGCAAGATCTGCCTCACCCCGGACCAATGCGGCGTGGTGAACGAGGGTCTGTCGCCATCACAGGACGAAATTTCATGGGCGAAAGAGTTTTTCGCCGAGTTCGAACGCGACGGGGGAGAGATCCGCAACGGGTCCGACCTGCCGCGGATTGCCAGGGCCACGAAGATCCTCGAGCTGGCCCGCGCCTACGACATAGAATCGTCGGACTTCGACGACGAAGAACGGGATCATTCCCCCGCGCCGTCGGACACCTATCACTACTGAGCGACAAAGCGGGCCCGAGATGAGCGCTGTGGTGGATTTTCATTTCGATCCGATGTGCCCGTTCGCCTATCAGACCTCGCTGTGGATCCGCGACGTTCGCGAGCAACTCGGCATCACCGTCGACTGGCGATTTTTCAGCCTCGAGGAGATCAACCGGTCCGAGGGCCAGAAGCACCCCTGGGAGCGGGAGTGGTCCTGGGGGTGGTCGTTGATGCGGATCGGCGCGCTGCTGCGCCGAAAGGACATGGCGCTGCTCGACCGGTGGTACGCCGCCATCGGACGCGAACTGCACACGCTGGGCGGCAAACCGCACGACCCCGCGGTTGCGCGCCGCCTGCTGCGCGAGATCGGCGCCGAACCTTCGCTCCTCGATGCGGCGCTCGACGACCCGACCACCCACGACGAGATCCACCACGACCACCACCGGGTCGTCGACGCGGGCGGCTATGGGGTGCCGACACTGTTTTTGTCGGGGCAGTGCCTGTTCGGTCCGGTACTGGTGGACCCGCCGACCGGGCCCGAGGCCCTGACGCTGTGGAACGTCGTCACCGGGATGGCCGAATTGCCCCACGTGTACGAGTTGCAGCGGCCCAAGACACCGGCCGACGCCGAGTTGATCGGCCGCGCGCTGCGCCCCTACCTGGACGGACGCGACTGGGTCAGCATCAACCGCGGCGAGGTCGTCGACGTGGAGCGCCTCACCGGCCAATCCTGAACAGTGCCTAGGCCGCATGGCGCGCGATGGAGACCCCGATGCGGAATTCCACCTCGCTGACCGTGATCACGGGCGCTCGCGGCGGGGCCGTCGATCGGTAGCTCTTTCCGGTGGGGGTGGTGAATTGCGCGGTGTGAGTGTGGTTTTCGTCGACGGCGGCGCTCACCCGCCACCCCGCACCCTCCTTGGCGTAGTTGCAGCCCTCGCACAAGCCCAGGCCGTTGTGAGCGGTGGTCGGGCCGCCGCCCGCCCACGGTTGCGCGTGGTCGCTGTGCCTGATGGGCGCGTCGCAGTAGGGCGTGCGGCAACGTTGGTCGCGCATCGCGATGAACGCGGCCAGCGCGCGCGGAAAGATCCGTGCCCGTGACTCCATGGCCACCAGCGCCCCGCCCCGGGGGTGCGCGTAGAGCCTGCGCAGCGTCGTGCGCGAGCGCGGGTCGGTGACCGCGCTGCCGACCATCGCGCGCGCCACTGCTGCGGGGATGGGGCCGTAACCGGAGAGGTCGGCCGACGCATTGGCGCCGCCAAGCAGCGTGTCGTCGGAGAGCACCAGGTTGACGGCGACGGGGGTGGGGACCGCCGCGCTGCGGCCGGTGACCCGTTCCACCAAGGTGTCGGCCATCAGCTGCCCGCGTGAGCGGCCGTCGCCGCGGGTGTCCGCCTCGCGGCGGAGCGCCGCGTACACCGAAACGCCCTGGGCCACCGGCAATAACGCGGTGAGATACGTCATCGTGTCGGGCGCGGGCCGGATGGTCACCGTGCGCTCCCGCTCTGCCCTGGCCGCCCGGTCGACGACGGCATGCGGGTCAAGGCGATAGGCGATCGCCTTGGCGGCCGCGGCCACCCGCGCGTCGCCCATGCCGTCCAGGTTCGCCTGCTCGGCGCACAGTTCCGCGTCCAACGCGCGGCGATCCTCGACGTCCAGGCAGGCGCTCTCGCGCACGATCAGCGTCGCCCGCCATTCCGACAGCAGTCCGCGCTCCAGCGCCGCCAACGTGTGCGGCATCTCGTGCACGAGGGCTTTGGCGAAGCCCAGATGCCGGCAGCCCCGCGCCGGGGAATCGCGGCGCGCCAGCGCGACCTCGGTGGCCACGCCCCGGCCGCGCCGCGCCGCGGATAAACCTGCGGCCGCCTCGGCAGCTCGACGCGCCGAGTCCAGCGCGGCCGTCGCGCGGGCCTGCCCGGCGGCGGCCGCCGACTTGGCCGCCTCCAGCTCCGCGATGCGCTCGATCAGCGCCGATTCGTCGGCCGACGGGTCGATGACCGCCAATTCTTCGAACATACGTGCGATGCTAACCGGAACCACCGACAAGCCCGCCGCTACGCTGGCGGGTGTGAGCGGCCAGAGCCGGATCAGGGTGGCGCGGGTCTACGACGACGTCGGCCCCGACGACGGCCAGCGCGTGCTCATCGACCGCATGTGGCCGCGAGGAGTGCGCAAGGGCGACCCGAGGGTGGGGATCTGGTCCAAGGACGTCGCGCCGTCCAAGGACCTCCGCGAGTGGTATCGCCACCGGTCAGAACACTTCGACGAATTCGCCGAGCGCTACGAGGCGGAACTCGACGACAACCCGGCGCTCGACGAGCTGTGCGAGCTGGCCCGGCGCGGCGTCGTCACCCTGGTCACCGCGACCCGCGACCCCGACATCAGCCATGCCGCCGTCCTCGCGGAGCTGCTGAAAAGCCACTGAGCGCGTGAGACGATCGTGCGATGCGGCTGGGATTGCACGCCCTGGGGATCGGCGCCGGCGCCGATCGCGCCGTGATCGATGCCGTCGCGTCGACCGCGGACGACTGCGGCTTCGCCACGCTGTGGGCCGGGGAGCACGTCGTCATGGTCGACCGACCGGCCTCCCGCTATCCCTACTCCGACGACGGCGTCATCGCCGTTCCCGCACAAGCGGATTGGCTTGACCCGATGATCGCACTGAGCTTCGCCGCGGCGGCGTCGTCCCGGATCGGGCTGGCGACGGGCGTGCTCCTGTTGCCCGAGCACAATCCGGTGGTGGTGGCCAAGCAGGCCGCCAGCCTGGACCGGCTCGGCGGCGGGCGGCTGACCCTGGGGATCGGCGTCGGCTGGTCGCGGGAGGAGTTCGCCGCGCTTTCGGTGCCGTTCGCCCGTCGGGCCGAGCGCACCGCCGAATACGTTGCCGCGATGCGCGCGGTGTGGCGCGACGACATCGCCTCGTTCGACGGCGATTTCGTCAGCTTCGACTCGATTCGGGTCAACCCCAAACCGGTGCGCGACCGCCACATCCCGATAGTGGTTGGCGGCAATAGTGATTCGGCGCTGCGGCGGGCGGCGACGTGGGCTGACGGTTGGTACGGCTTCAACCTCGACGGCGTCGAAGCCGTGCACGAGCGGCTCGCCGAATTGGAGCGGCTATGCGCCGAGGCGGGGCGTGATCGTGGGCAGTTGCGGCTCTCGGTGGCGTTGCGCGATCCGGGCGTCGGTGATGTCGGCGCCCTCGCCGATCTGGGCATCGACGAATTGGTTCTGGTCGCGGCGCCGCCCGAGCGGCCCGCTGCGGCCGCCGAATGGGTTTCGGCCCTGGCCGAACGGTGGATGGCAGGGGCGCCCGCGTGAGCGAGGACGACCCGATACTGCCGCGGGAGTTGACCGAGATCCCCGATGAGGTCCGCGCCGTCCCGCCCCCGCCCATACCGGCGTTGCCCGAGCCGTACGGGTTGCGTCTGGCCGATCCGGACGCCGACGCGGAGATGGTCGCCGAGTGGATGAATCGGCCGCACCTGGCCGAAGCGTGGGAGTCCGCCTGGCCGGCGACCCGCTGGCACCGCTACCTGAGGGCGCAACTCGAAGGCGGGTTCTCCCGGCCCTTCATCGCCACGCTGTACGCGATGCCTCGTGCCTACATCGAATTGTACCGGGCGGCAAAGGATTCCATTGCTGACCGCTATGACTACGATCCCCACGATCTGGGCCTGCACGTCGCGGTCGCCGATCTGGACTACATCAAGCGGGGCCACGTCAGTTACCTGCTGCCCTACCTGGTGGGCAGCATCCTGGGCCTCGATCCGCAATGCCGGCGCATCATGTTCGATCCGGATCACCGCAACGTCCTGGCGCGCACGTTCTGCGAACGGGGCGGCTGCGTCTTCCTCGGTGAGCACGACATGTCGAACCGGCGGATGGCGCTTTACGCGCTGCCCCGCACGCCCGACGACGTGCCCGGCGGCTGACTCAGAGCTGCTCGGCGATGCGCTGCGCCAAGAACGCGGCCGCCTCGCCGAGCGCGACGCTGACGACGATGTTGGCGATTGCCGCGCGCACCTGGCGCTCCTCGCCGAGCCGTTGAGTTTCCAGCATCCAGGTGGAAAAAGTGGTGTAGGCGCCTACGAACGCGGTGCCGGCCAGCAGGGCCGCTTCCTTGCTCAGCACCAGGCCCCCGAGAAAGCCCAAGAGCGCTGCGCCGCTGACGTTTACGGCCAACGTGCCGAACGGAAAGGACCGGGCCACCCGGCGGCCCACCGCGCGGTCGACGACGAAGCGCAGCACCGAGCCGACGCCGCCGATCAGCGCGACACCGACCCACACCGCGACCGTCGTGACCGCGCCGGCCGTCATCCGCGGACCCGGACCCGGCGCACCAATTTGGTGGCCAGGTGTACGGCCAGCAGTCCCAACACGACGCTGGTGGCGGTGTAGCCGGCGGCCAATGCCCAGTGGCCGTGCTCGACCATCCTGAGCGTCTCGACCTGCATCGTCGAGAACGTCGTGAGCCCACCGCACAACCCGGTGCCGAGCAGGGGACGCCGATAACTCGACAACGGCAACCGTTCGAGCAACCGGGTGGTGAAGTACCCGACCAGGAAGGCGCCGACGATGTTCACCGTGAAGGTCGGCCACGGCCACCTCGCCGGGTCGCCCGCGGCGAGGACGCCCAGGGCGGCGCGGGCCAGCGAGCCCAGCGCCCCGCCGGCGAAGACCGCGGCCAGTTCGCGATAGTCGTGCGCCACGTGATCCCTTTCCCCTGTGCAGGATTTACGGGTGGGTGAATCCGGGACGTCAGAAAAGTACCTGACAGGTCGGCGACGTGCGCCGCGGGCAGAATTGGTAACCATGGCCCACCCTCGCGCCGGTCAGCCGGCCCAGCCCGAAGACCTCGTCGACCTGCCGCACCTGGTGACGGCCTACTACTCGGTTCAGCCCGACCCCGACGACGTCGCACAGCAGGTGGTCTTCGGCACGTCGGGCCATCGCGGCTCCGCGCTCAACGGGGCGTTCAATGAGGCCCACATCGTCGCGATCACCCAGGCCATCGTCGAGTACCGCGCCGCACATGGCACCACGGGCCCGCTGTTCATCGGCCGGGACACGCATGGCCTTTCCGAGCCGGCATGGGTCTCGGCGCTGGAGGTGCTGGCCGCCAACGACGTCGTCGCCATGGTGGACTCCCGGGACCGCTACACGCCGACACCGGCGGTCAGCCACGCGATCCTCAACTACAACCGCGGCCGCACCGACGCGCTGGCCGACGGCATCGTCGTGACGCCGTCGCACAACCCGCCTCCCGACGGCGGCTTCAAGTACAACCCGCCCAACGGCGGGCCCGCGGACACCGACGCTACGAACGCAATCGCCAAGCGCGCCAACGAAATTCTCCGCGACGGCGCCCGGGTGAAGCGAGTGCCGTTCGCGCGAGCGCTGGATGCCGTCCAGCGTTATGACTATCTCGGCACCTACGTCGACGACCTGCCGAACGTGGTCGACATCGACGCGATCCGCGCGGCGGGGGTGCGGATCGGTGCGGACCCGCTCGGCGGGGCGAGCGTGGACTACTGGGGCGAGATCGCGCAGCGGCATGGGTTGGACCTGACCGTGGTCAACCCGCTCGTCGACGCGACATGGCGGTTCATGACGCTCGACCACGACGGCAAGATCCGGATGGACTGCAGCTCGCCGGACGCGATGGCCTCGTTGATTGCCAACCGCGATAGCTATCAGATCGCCACCGGCAACGACGCGGACTCCGACCGGCATGGCATCGTCACGCCCGACGGCGGGCTGCTCAACCCCAACCACTATCTGGCGGTCGCCATCGATTACCTGTACACCAACCGGCCGTCGTGGCCGGACGGCATCGCCGTCGGCAAGACCGCCGTCAGCTCGTCCATCATCGACCGGGTGGTCGCCGGCATCGGCCGCAAGCTCCTCGAGGTCCCGGTCGGCTTCAAGTGGTTCGTCGACGGCCTGATCGGCGGCACCATCGGGTTCGGCGGCGAGGAATCCGCGGGCGCGTCGTTCCTGCGGCGCGACGGCTCGGTGTGGACCACCGACAAGGACGGCATCATCCTGGCGCTGCTGGCCTCCGAGATCCTGGCCGTCACCGGATTGACCCCGTCGCAGCGCTATCAGGAGCTGACCGCCGAGTACGGGACGCCGTTCTACGCCAGAGTCGACGCGCCTGCCGATCGCGACCAGAAAGCGCGGCTTTCCAAGCTCTCACCCGAGCAGGTGACCGCCACCGAATTGGCCGGCGAGCCGATCACCGCGAAACTCACCACCGCGCCCGGCAACGGCGCGCCGTTGGGCGGATTAAAGGTGACGACCGCCAACGCGTGGTTTGCTGCGCGGCCGTCGGGCACCGAAGACGTCTACAAGATTTATGCCGAGTCTTTCAACGGACCCGAGCATTTGGTGGAGGTGCAGGAAACCGCGCGCGAGGTAGTTAATAAAGTCATTGGGTGACTTGTTCCCTCCGACTTGCCCGCCCGGGGGGACGCGGCTCTTCTGCTGCGCGGCTTCCGCGCGAAGTCTGGATCCTCAGCTGGGCCAACATCATGGTGGCACTGGGCTACGGCGTCATTTCGCCGGCAATGCCCGCCTTCGCCCGCACCTTCGGGGTCAGCATCGAGGCGGTGACTTTCTTGGTCACCGTCTTCTCGTTGACCCGACTGTGTTTCGCACCGATAAGCGGACTGTTGGCGCAACGGTTGGGTGAACGGCGGATCTACATCGGCGGTTTGCTGATCGTGGGGTTGGCCACGGCCGCGTGCGCGTTCTCGCAGGCGTACTGGCAACTCCTGTTTTTTCGCGCCCTCAGCGGCTTGGGTTCGACGCTGTTTTACGTCGCGGCCTTGGGGTTGATGATCCACATCAGCCCGCCCGACGCCCGCGGGCGAATCGCGGGCATTTTTACCAGTTCGTTCATGATCGGCGCGGTCGGTGGGCCGGCGGTCGGCGCCCTGGCGGCGGGCTGGGGGCTGACGGCTCCCTTCATCGTCTACGGTGCCGCAATGCTGGTGGTGGCCGTGGTGCTGTTCTATGGCTTGCGTAATTCGACGCTGGCCGCGCCTTTGCCGCCGACACGATCGACGGTGACGATCCGAGAAGCGTTGGGGTTCCGCGCGTATCGGTCGGCGCTGTTGTCCAATTTTGCGATGGGCTGGTCGGCGTTTGGGCTGCGCGTCGCGCTGGTCCCGCTGTTCATTTCCGACGTCATGGGCCGCAGCGTCGGGGTCATCGGCGTGGTGCTGGCGGCGTTCGCGGCCGGCAATGCGGTGGCCGTCATTCCCAGTGGCTACTTGTCCGACCGGATGGGGCGGCGCACGTTGTTGATTGTCGGTCTGGCGGCGTCCGGTGCGGCCACCGCCGGGCTGGGCGTCGTGACGTCGCTGCCCGCGTTCATGGTCGTGGGGTTTGTGTCCGGCGTGACGACGGGGATCTTCATGTCTCCTATGCAGGCCGCCGTCGCCGACATCCTCGGCAGGGAGGCTCGCGCGGGCACGCCGGTGGCCGCGGTGCAGATGGCGTCGGATCTGGGCGCGATCGTCGGCTCGATAGCGGTCGGCTGGGTCGCCGAGCGGCTGAGCTACGGCTGGGCGTTCGCGATCAGTGGGGTTGTTCTGTTGGTCGCCGCCGTCGCCTGGGTGCCGGCGCCCGAGACGCGGACGGCGCTCGAGCCCGCCTGACCGGCAGCTTTGAAGGTCGGTAGCCAGTGGTGTAGCTTCGATTGGCACGACTTGGGGCTATGGCGCAGCTGGTAGCGCACCACACTGGCAGTGTGGGGGTCAGGGGTTCGAGTCCCCTTAGCTCCACCGGATATTCACGGGTCCGCGATTCGTCGCGGGAGGTTCGACCACCGCGTTACGTGCCCGGTATCACCTCAGGGCTGACGAGGCTATGCGGGCTCGTCGTCGGCCGCGGAGTCTTCGTCTTTGGCCAAGTGGCGCAGGACCCGTTCGTTCAGGGCGGCGAGCATCTCGAGCTCGGCCGGGGTAAGCAGGTCGATGAAGTTCCGGCGGACGTCCTCCACGTGCCCGGGCGCCGCCTTCTCGATGGCGGCGCGGCCGGCAGGCAGCAGGCAGACCATGGTGCTGCGGGCGTCGTCGGGGTTGGGCTCGCGACAGATCAGCCCGTCCTTCTGCATGCGCCGCACCTGATGTGAGACACGGCTCTTCTCCCAACCCAGTGCATTGCACAGGTCGCGGGCGGGCATGCGGTCCCCGTCGTGGCCGGAAAGCACCGCCAGGATCTCGTAGTCGGCCCCGGACAGTCCCGATTTCTGCAGGCCCCGGTTCAGGTGCACGTCGAGCTGATGGTGCGCGTGCTGGAAGGCCCGCCAGGCGCGGTCTTCCCTAGGGTTCAGCCAGTTCGGTTCCATTGGCCCCCATGCTACCGGTAAGTGGTTGACGTGTCATCAAAATCCCCATAAGGTGGACGCATCAACCATTCCGACCACTAGTTCAGGACAGGACATCTCATGAGCAGCATCAGCATCATCGGGACCGGGAACATGGCTCGTACCATTGGCGCGCTGGCCGTAGCGGGCGGCAACGCCGTCGAGATCATCGGCCGCGATCAGTCCAAGGCCGCCGACCTGGCCAAGAGCCTCGGCGGCAGCGCGACGACGGGGGATTTCGGCGCCGTCCCGGCCGGGGACATCGTCATCGTGTCCGTGTTGTACGCCGATGTCGTTCCGGTCGTCGCCCAGTACGGAGACGGCCTTGCGGGCAAGGTCATCGTCGACATCAGCAACCCCTTCAATGCCGCGGCCGACGGGCTGGCCATCCCCGATGGCACCTCGATCGCGCAGGAAGTCGCCAAGACGGCCCCGGCCGGCGCCAGCGTGGTGAAGGCCTTCAACACCATCTTTGGCGCTGTCCTGGCGCAGGGCCGGCCGCTCGACGTCTTCATCGCCGGCGACGACGCGCGGGCCAAGGCGGCCGTGGCGGAGTTCATCAAAAGCCTCGAGCTGCGCCCGCTCGACGTCGGCGGCTTGAACATGGCGCACTGGCTGGAAGGAACGGGCCTGGTCGTGATGGGCCTCGCCCGCCACGGGGTGGGGAATTTCGACTTCGCCCTCGGCGCCACCGTTGCCGGCTGAGCCGCCCGGCCCAGGAGTGAACGAGCAAAGGGCGCCCGCGCCCCCAAAGTAATGGTTGATTTATCACCGAAGGGATTCGAGCGATGAAGCTTGGCTTCGCACTTCCCATCGTCGGGCCCGCCGTCCGCGGCGCCGCTGGTCTCGGCGCGTTCTGCCGCGGGCTCGAGGACCTCGGCTACGACACACTGTGGGTCGGCGATCGCCTGGTCACGCCGGTCGACATGCACAGCACCTATCCGGGCAAAGAGCAGCCGTACCCGCCGCAGATGACCCGCTACCTCGACCCGGTGCTGCTCTGGACGGTCGCCGCGACCGCGACCAACAGGGTGCGGCTCAACGCCAGCACGCTCAGCACGTTCTACTACGAGCCGGTGCACCTGGCCCGTCTGCTGACCACGCTCGACGTGCTCAGCGACGGCCGCCTGGACGTTGGCGTGGGAATCGGATGGATGAAGGACGAACACGACATCGCCCGCGGCGCGGACTGGAGCCGGCGCGGGAGGATGCTCGATGACCTGCTGGCGTTCCTGCACGAGTGGTGGACGACCAACCCGGTTTCTTGGGAGAGCGAGTTCTTCTCCCTGCCGCCGGTTCATGCCGACCTGCGCCCGGTCCAGGCCGGCGGTCCGCCCATCTGGATCGGCGGTGCCAGCGAGGCGGCGATGCGCCGGGTCGGCCGCGGCGGCACCGGCTGGCTCGGGGTCGAGGGGCTGCAGGACGAGGTCACCGACCACTTGTGGTCGATTGCGCGCCGGGCGGCAAAGGACGCCGGCCGCGATCCGGACGCGCTGAAGACGGCCATGCGGATCAACCTCGACCCGGGCACGTCAGTTGACTCCGTCACCGACAAGCTCGACCGCCTCGCCCAGTCCGGTGCCGACGAGGCGATCGTGGATGCCTTCGCATTATTCCCCACCCTTGACCAGATGCTGGACTTCGCCGGCCAGGTGATCGCCCGGTGGCGTGAGTGTGGGAAAGAGTGACGGCGGTGATAATGGGCGGATCAAGCGGGATGCGGCCTCACCGGTGCAGGTTCCACTGGCCGCAATCCGCGGCGAGGACGTCGTTGACGTCGACCTGGAGGCCCCCGACTTCCGGACCTGGATTCGACGGCGTACTCACCACGCGTTGATAGAGGACGGCGGCAGGGTCGACCTGGCCCCGGGACCAGGCCTTGGTTTGCCAGGCCCAGCGGTGGCCGGGGGTGCGCGAATTGCCGATGACGCCGTCGGCCGCGGCCCACTGGCACACATCGATACCGCCGTAGACGCCGGTGCGCTGCACTCCCAATACCGAATTGATTCCGCGAAACCACTTGAGCGCCAAATTGTTCCAGGTGTCGTGGTTTATGTCTTCGTCGACGCTGAAGAAGATCGGCGCACTCTGAGCGCCACCCGCCGCGGTATGCAAATCCCACGCGGTGCGAGCATCGGCAACGCCGCCCTCGAACCCGCGCCTGAAGTCCGACGGTGCCGTCCCGCCCGGCTTGCCGTATTGGTAATTGCTGACGATCATCAGCCCGGCGGCGGTCAGCTGCTCGGCGTAGGGCCGTGTGATCGGCTTGGCGCCCATGGTCGAGCCGGGACGCGATAGCGAAACGTAGTTGATGACGCCGGAGTAGCCGGCGGCCCGAATGTGGTCCGCCGGGATTTGGCGCATGGCGAAGTCGATCAGTCTGGGAGGGACGGCCGCTGCGGCAGGGCGGGCCACACTCGTCGATGCCGCATACAGCGCCGGTAGTACCGCCAGGGGAATGGCGTAGCGCAATAAATCGCGCCGGGGAATGGGGCGCGACGGCCGCACATTCGCCGACAAATCCTGCATCGCGTGATGTTAAATTTGTGACTTTTGTCAACATAAGTGGCGCGTACTAGTCGATATCCAATCGGTTTCTGCGCTTCACCGTGTCGAGTCAATGTCGGAAGCGCCGGCGACGAGCGACCCCGTCCTATCTGCGCCGATTACGCGCCGCTCGGGGACATCCGTGCCTCGGTAGGCAACTCTCAGAAACCTCGTACCGCCGGTACGCATAACCGGCGGCAGGCGTGGGTACGCGGCCGAGTGAACGGCCGTTCGCAGACAATCCGGGAGGGAGCTTTCGATGCCCGAGGTCCAACTTCACCACGACGGCCATCCCATGTACCGCCGGATGGTTCGGTTCGACTGGTCGGAGACGCCACTGCACTGGGTGCCCGACGACCCGTTCTCGACACACATGATCAATGTCTTGCACCTCCTGCTGCCCGAGGGCGAGCGCCACTTCATCAAGGCCGTTCTCGAAGCGTCGTCGCTGGTCGACGATCCGGAGTTGGAGGCGGCGATCAAACCGTTCATCCAGCAGGAGTCCTGGCATGCGTGGGCCCACCAGGTGGTGCTCGACCACCTCGCCGAGCAGGGGATCGACACCAAGCCGTATACCGATCGGCTCGGGAGGCTGTTGTCGATGACGCTGGGCGACCCGCCCAAGTGGTTTCCGCCGGCCATGAAGCGGTGGTGGCTCTATCGGCGCCTGGCCGACGTAGCCGCGCTTGAGCACTACACGGCGATGTTGGGCCAGTGGGTGCTGACTAACCGAGGTCTGGACTACGCGAAGGCCGACCCCATGATGCTCGACCTGTTGCGCTGGCACGGGGCCGAGGAGGTCGAGCACCGCGCGCTGGTGTACGACGTCTTCCAGCACGTCAGCGGCAACTACTGGATCAGGGCGTTCTCGATGTTCTTCACCACGCCGCTGTTCATCGCCTGGTGGGTCGCGGGAGCGCGCTACCTGATGGCCCAAGACCCGACCATCGACCAAAAGTGGCGTTGGCGGGATTGGCTATCGGCCGCTCGCGAGTACAAGCTTCCGGGCCCGTGGAAGCTGATGGTGACGACGCCGGTCCGGTATCTGCGGCCCAGCCACCACCCGAACGACGAAGGGTCCACACAGATGGCGATCGACTACCTGGCGTACTCGCCGGTGGCGAAGGCCGCCAAGGAGCGGGCGCGATCCCAAGGGAAGTCGCCGGATCAAACCCAAGGGATCGAGACTTCCGGCAACGGAGCACGAAAGGCGAAGGTGTGATGAAGGTTTCGGTAGATCTTGATACCTGCGACGGCAACGGCGTGTGCATGAGCATCTGCCACGAGGTGTTCGACGTGCGCGAGGACGGTCTGCACCTACTGCAGGAGGAGGCACCAGAGGCGCTGCGCCAGCAGTTGATTGGCGCCCAGGTGTCGTGTCCCACCCAAGCGATCACGGTGAAGGACTGAAGCGATGCCGGGTCGCCAGCAGAGAAACCTGAAAGAGGTCGTCGTCGTCGGTGCCGGCGTGGCGGGCACCCGCGCGGCAGAGACGCTGCGGCAGGAGGGCTTTGACGGCGCACTCACCATCGTCGGCGCCGAGCGGCACGCCCCGTACCATCGCCCGCCGCTGTCGAAGAAGTTCCTCACCGGCACGGTGCACCGGGCCGGCGTCGACTTGGCGCCGCAATTCGACACCGAAGCGCGCGTCTTGCGTGGCGCATCGGCTCTCAAGCTGGACATGTCCTCGCGCACCATCCACGTGCGCGATGCCGACCAGGAGTTCGGCTTGCCGTTCGACGGGCTGGTGATCGCCAGCGGCGCGGTGCCACGCGAATGGCCGGGCGGCCCGGTTCCCGACGGGGTGCTGATGCTGCGAACGGTCGAGGACTGCCTGGCCATCCGGGATCGGCTGGGTTCGCGACCGCGGGTGGTGGTCGTCGGCGGCGGGTTCATCGGCGCCGAGGTCGCCGCGAGTTGCCGGTCAATGGGGTTGGACGTGGTGCTGGTCGAAAAGGCGGCCAGCCCATTGCTTTCCGCGTTGGGCACGGAGCTGGCGTCGCGCTGGGCCGACCTGCATCGCCAACATGGCGTGGATCTGCGGGTGGGCGTGGGCGTCGACGAATTCGTGGGCAACGGCCGGGTAGAAGGTGTTCGCCTCACCGACGGCTCGCGGGTTCCGGCCGATCTCGTCATCGTCGGACTCGGGGTCACCCCGGCCACCGAATGGCTGGACGGCTCCGGCTTGCGTGTCGACGACGGCGTGATCTGCGACGCCTGCGGTGTCGCGGAGGGCGGCACCGCGGACGTCCCGGTTGTCGCGGCCGGCGACGTCGCGCGCTGGTGGCACCCGCTGTACGAGCGGCATCTGCGTACCGAGCACTGGGACGACGCGGGCCGTCAGGGTGCGGCCGCCGCCCGGGCCCTGATGGCGGGGCCGCGGGGCGCGGAGCCCTACGACGAGGTGCCGTACTTCTGGTCGGATCAATACGACGTCAAGCTGCAGATGCTGGGCGTGCCAACCGACTACGACTCCGTCGAGATCGTCGAAGGCGATCCGGGCGCCTGGGAGTTCGTCGCGGCGTACGGGCGCGGTGGTCGTACCATCGCCGCGCTCGGGACGATGCCGGGCCGGGTGTCCGCCTACCGCGAAGCCATCGAGACGCGAGCCGCGTTTCCACCGAGCCGGGCGGCATAGCAAGACGGACGATAGCGCCCAGACTCAGGGCGTGTCCCGCCGGCGGATTGCCGGCGGGACACGCCTTCAACTGAATCGACCGAATCTCATCGGCCGGGAATCAGAATCGTCTTCCCGGGCAGCCGATTGGCGTCGGAGTCATCGTGCACGGCGGCAGCGTCGGTCAGCGGTCGGCGGTCGGCGACGTCGATCACCAGGTTTCCGGCGTCGACCTGGTTGACGAGTTCGGCCAGCTGCGCGGCGTCGCTGCGGACGAACACCCGCTGCGCGCGCACCCGCCTAGCCGCGTCCTCCTCGCCGGACGTCATGGTGCCCAGGTAAAACCCGCCGTCGGCGACCAGGCCGACCAGGGCCGCGGTCTGCTCCGGTGCGGTGCTGACCAGGTTCAGCACCACGTCGAACGGCTGCCCGGCGACGTGCGGCGGGGTGTTCGCGTAGTCGATGTAGTCGATGATCCGGTCGGCCCCGTGGTGGCGCAGCCGGGAAGCGCTGCGCGCGGACGCGGTCGCGGTGACGACGGCTCCGACCTGCTTGGCGAGCTGGACCGCGTAGCCGCCGACCGCTCCGCCCGCGCCGTTGATCAAAATGGACTGCCCGGACCTGAGTTCGGCGATCTCGGACAACGCCTGCCATGCCGTCAGTCCGACCGTCGGCAGCGCCGCGGCATCGGCGAGCGGCACCGACTTTGGCGCTGCGGTCAGCACCGCGGCCGGGGCGAGCGCGTACTCTGCGGCGGCGCCGGGGGCGTCCAAAGGCAGCAACCCGACGACGGCGTCACCAACGTTCCACCCCGTCACCCCGTCACCGAGCTCGGCGACGGTTCCGGCGACGTCGATGCCCGGCGTGTGGGGGAAGGAGATCGCGTATACCTCGGACAGGTAGCCGCCCCGGATCCCGGCGTCGACCGGGTTGAACGAGGTTGCGGCCACCTTCACCAGCACTTCGCCGGGGCCGGGCACCGGCCGCCGAACCTCTTCGTACTGCAGAACGTCACTGCCGCCGTAACGGTGGTACTGCACAGCCTTCATGGTCTTCTCCGTTTCACCTAGGTGCTTCGATCTCGAAGCAGTTGCACTACGCATAACTTGCTTCGAGATCGAAGCGATTCCGGAGTTCCGGGTGACGATCACCACATTGCTTCGAGCTCGAAGCATTACGATCAAGGCATGGCACAAGCCCTCAAGCCTCAGCAGATGCGCGCCTACTTCGCCCTGATGGAGGCGGTCAGCCTGCTGCAGTACGCCGTGCAGCGACAGCTACGGGCCGAGGGCGACCTCAGCTACGTGCAATTCGAGATTTTGGCGAAGCTTGCCGACGCCCAGCGCCGGTTGACCATGACCGAACTGGCCGACGGCGTGGTCTACAGCCGCAGCGGCCTCACCCATCAGGCGGGTCTGCTGGAGCAGGCGGGCCTCATCGCCCGCGAAGCCAGCGTCGACGACCAGCGAGCCACGGTCGTCGGCATCACCGAAGCGGGCCACGCGCGGCTTGCCAAAGTGCTGCCGGGCCACATCGAGGTTGTCCGCGACCTGCTGTTCGATGCGCTTTCCGGCGAGGACGTGCGGGCGCTCGGCGACATCATGGGTCGCGCCCGCGATCACATGCGGGCCCGACCCGCGCGCTCGGCCGCTTCGCGCACACGCCGCGCCACGGCAGCGCAATGAGGTGTCAACCCACTTTCGTCCACGGCGTGCAGCCGTGCGTGATGAACTTCGCCACCGCGGGAGCCGAGAGATTCGCCGTGACCGGGGTCGTTTGAATCCCGCTGTCGGAGTTGATCAGTCTCCCGTCGCGGGTCCACGTGGTGAAGACACAGGCCGCCCGGTAGTCACCCGGTTCGGCGTGGGCGACGTAGGTGCCGTAGGGGAGTTGGGCGGGCACCGCGTAGGAGCCGGGTCCGTATCCGCCATCCGCGCGCGCCACCGGGGCGGCAGGACAGCCGATGGCCAACGCGGACAGCAAACTCGCCGCGAACGCGGGCGCGTGGACCAGTCGCATGAACACAAACATTAAGTCCCGGCGACGACTTGGTGGAGAGTGCGCATCAGGTGCATGCCAGTTTCACTGGCCGATTAGGTTTTCGTCTGAATGCGCATTACTCTTGCCCGCGGTTCTGATTGCGACTCTCCGAAAGCAGCCATGCCCATTCAGCCCACCCTGCTGCGCCGACAATCGCTGCGCAGCACCCGCTCGTCGCGGGTCGTGCCTCGCGTGAAATGCCCCATGGTCGGCCAGTGCTTCGATATCGAGATCATTCGCGATGCCGACGGATGGATGATCCGCGTTCCCGAGATCGGCAGGGTCACCCGCACCGTCCGCCGGGACATGGTGGAGCCGGCCGCACGCGAATGCATCGCCACCTGGACCGGCATCCCCATCGGGTATGTCGCCGTGTATGTCGTGAGCGAGAACGTCTGACACCCACGCCTTCGGGCCCGCTTAGTGGCCAAGGTGTGTCTCGCGCGTGACCTCGGCGCGACGATGACGCGAAACGCTCATCATCATGACGATGCTGGCGGCCGTCGCGGCCCTGGCCATGGCAATGGGCGTCGGCTATTACTTCGGCCGGCGCGCGGAACCGGCGCGGCCAAGCTGGAAGAGGCGCACGAGCCGGGTAGCCCTCGGGCGCCTCGCGATCAGCCTGCTCGTCTTGTTGACCGCTCGCCGCGCCATGACCATGTGGGGACCGAGGTTCGTTGCCCCGCTGGGGCTGCTGCGCGGTAGCGTTGCGCGGATCCGTTCTTACTGACCGCGAGGACAGACATGTCAGCACTGCAGGGCAAGGTCGCCTTGGTGACCGGGGCGTCGTCGGGCCTCGGCGCTGAGACGGCCCGGCTGTTCTCCCGCCAGGGCGCAACGGTTTTCGGCATCGGCCGGGACACTGGCCGGTTGGCCGAGGTGTTCGCAGACGTCCAAGGTGGTTGTTACGCATCGGTGGACGTCGCTTCCGCGCAGGCCTGCCGCGACGCGGTGGAGCAGTGCGTGCGCGAGCTGGGCGGGCTCGACGTGCTGGTCAACGTCGCCGGCCGACACCAGATGCGGCGCACCGAGTCGATGACCGACGACGACTGGGCGGAGGACCTCGCGGTCAACCTGAACGGTCCGTTCTACCTGTGCCGGGCCGCGTTGCCGCACCTACTGGAGCGCGGCGGCAACATCGTCAACGTCGGCTCCATCGCCGGCGTCGAGGGCCAGGCGTACTCGGCCGGCTATTGCGCCGCCAAGCACGGGCTGGTCGGCCTCACCCGCGCCCTGGCGGTGGAGTACACCGCGGATCGCTTGCGCGTCAACGCGATATGCCCGGGCGGCATGCTCACCCCGCAGCTCGAACACTTCAGGGCGCCGGAGAACCCGAACTACGACCTGATCATGCGCACCGCTTCCCCGCGCGGCATGATGCAGCCCGTCGACG